>NZ_JBNCAB010000126.1:0-15013 GCF_049805555.1 Burkholderia sp. DN3021
ACCACGGTTCGCTGCGCCAACATTTATACCCGCGTCGACGTGTCGTGGGCCCCGGCAAGGCGCGCGAGGGCCCTTAGGGGGGGGGGGTGGGGGGGGCCGCGCGGCCCCCAGACCGGTCTGCGCCAGAGCCAGAGCGCGGACACCGTCATGACGGTCGCCGCCTGCGCGATCAGGCTCCACGCGCCGGCGCCCGCGATCGCCAGCGCGACCGCCACGGCGCCCGCGACGCTCACCGACACGAGTTGACGCATGGCCAGCGTCCTGAAATCCAGCCGCCGCTTGTACAGCCCCTCCTGGAACGAACTCGCCGAGCCGATCGGCACGAACGCGCACGCCACCCGCAGATACGGCGCCAGGCCGGGTACGCCCAGCCACGTTTCGACGCGCCCGGCCAGCACGAACATCACGGCCGCGAGCACGACCGCCATGCCGATCGAACACGCGAACGGCCATTCGAGGTCGTCGTCGTGGAGCGATGCGCGCTGAACCAGCGCGTCGCTGAAGCCGCCCTCGGCGATCATCAGGACCAGCGACAGCGACAGCGTGACCGCGGCCGCGAGCCCGACGTCCGCCGGGCCGAGCCAGCGCGCGACCAGCAGATACGTGACGAGCGTGACGAGCTTGCCGCCCCACGCCTGCACCAGCGCCCACGCGAGGCTTCGCACCGTGCGCGCGCCGAGTCGCTCGCCGGCGCTCGACGCACGGTCGCTCGCGGCGAGCCGCGCGATGTCGCGAATCGCGGGCTCAGTGCTCGGTTTCATATGCGTATTTCCCTTCGCCATACGCACCGTAGACGGCCTGACGCCGCGGCACGTCGTTCAGCACGACGCCGCTGATCGCGATGCCGGCGTTGCGCAGGCGACGCTCTGCCTCGCGGATCTCCGGCATCGAGCTGCGGCCATGCCGGACGCACAGCAGCGTCGTCGCGCCGTGGCGGCCGATGGTCGCCGCATCGTGCAGCGCGAGGATCGGGGCCGTATCGACGATGACGATGTCGTAGAGACGCGATGCCGTGTCGAGCAGCATCTTGAAGCGGCCGTCGTTGAACAGCTCCGACGTGCGGGCGACGGCACCGCGCGCGAGCACGTCGACGCCGGCGACCGCCGATTTCTGGACGCCGCGCTCGAGCGTGCCGCTCGCGATCGCGTCGGGCAGGCCGGGCGCCGCCGGCAGCCCGAAGTGACGATGCGACTGACCGCGGCGAATATCGGCATCGATCAGCAGCACGCGCTTGCCGCCCGACGCGAACAGCGAAGCCAGGTTCGCGCAGAGGAACGATTTGCCCGCACTGGGCTGCGGGCTCGTGACCATGATCACGTTGTGCCCCGACTCGGACATCGTGAACTGCAGCGTCGTGCGCAGGCTGCGGATCGCGTCGACGGTCACGTCCTCCGGAATTTCCGATGCGAGAACATGCGCGCCCTGTCCCGCACGCTGCTGGTTGCGCACGATACGTCGCTGCTCCCGACTATGCGGCACCACCGCATAGACCGGTACGCCCAGCACCTGCTCGAGGTGCTCCGAATGTTCGACGCGGCCCCATACCGCCCGCTGTGCGAACGGGGCGGCGATGCCAAGAGCAATCCCGACACACAACGACAGCGCGATCAGCAGCAGGCGCCTGGGCTTGACGGGTTTCACCGGCAGGACCGGCAAGTCGACGGCGCGGACATTGCCGATCTCGCTTCGCCTGGCGATCTCGAGCTGTTGCCCGGTGTTCAGCAGGTTCGTATACAGCTCGGTGTTGACGCGCACGTCGCGCAGCACGCCGAGGCCCTCCCGCTCCGTATCGGGCAACCTGGCTTCGAGCGCCTTCAGTTCCTTCGCCTTGCCCGCCAGTTCCGCCAGGTTGGCGTCGAGCGCCTGCACGGCCGGATGGCCGTCGGCGAACCGCGCGATCAGGTCGACGCGCTTTTGCTTGAGTTCGAGCGTGCGCGTCTCGATGTCCACTTCCTGGCCGAGCAGCAGCTTGCCCTGTTCGTCGAGATCGACCGTCCCCGTGCGCGCGCGAAACGCCGCGTATTTGTCCTCGGCATCCTTCAGCGCCTTCATGACGGTCGGCATGCTGCTCTTCAGCGATGCCAGCGTCGCGGCGGCCTCCTCGCTCCGGTACTCCTTGTTCTGCTGGACGTAGCCGTCGACCACGGCCCGCAGGATGTCCCGGATGCGGGTCCGGTCGTCGCCCTCGAGCGTGACGGTCAGGATGCCGGATTGCTTGGCCTTTTCCTCGACGGTCAGATCGTCCTGGAGCTGGGAAACTGCTTCGAGCTGCGGGATGCGCCTGAGCCGAAACGCCGTGCCCGGCCGGGCGTCGAGGGCGGCGATCAGCAGCGTCAGCGGCTGCGCCTTGTACTGCCCGTGCGCCGGCACGCCGACCTCGCCTTGCAGCACGACGTCGCCGTCCTCGTCCCTGACCACGTAGCGTCCGCCGCCTTCGGCGGTCACGTCGAACCAGAGGCCGTCCAGCATGTCGATGCCGTCGTGGCTTTTCTTGCCGGCCGTCTCGAACGCGACGACGTCGAATCGCTCGCCGCCCCATGCAAACCGGGACAATCCCCAAAGCGGCCGCGCGACGCCGTCGTCCCGATAGCGACGCGCGACCCAGCGGCCGATCAACGGGAAATAGCGCGGTTCGGCGATGAGGTTCAGATGCTGCTTCGTGACGACCGAGTCGATCACCATGCGCGCGCGCACGAGTTCGAGTTCGGCAGCGGTCGTGCTCCCGTTGTCGAGCAACGCTGCGATGTCGTGCAGCGGCGAATTGCCCGCCGCGGTCGATTCGTTGACCTGGATCGTCGCGTCGACACGATAGACCGGCGTCGCGAATACGACATACAGCAGCCCCAGCAGGAACACGCCGGCCGCAATGCCCAGCACCATGCGCCACCGGGCCAGCACGATGTCGACGTAGGACGAAAGGGGCGCATCGTCGTACAACGCCGCGTCGTACAGCCGTGCTTCGGAAAGGTCTGTCATCGCAAATCCAGTGTCGATCGGGGTCCGGCGGTTCATTTCGCGACCAGCGCGCCGGTCATGCCGGCATTGATGGCGGGCAACAGCAGCGACAGCACGCGGCTGAGCCGGGCGAGGCCGTTGCCGTCGACATAAACGACATCCTTCGGCGCCAGCCTGAAGTCGTTCGCGAGCACCATCGCAACCGGCGACTTCGCGTCGAGATGAAACACGTCGGGGGTACTCGAGCCGCGCCCGCGAATCACGTAGACCTGTGCCGTGTCCGCGGTGCCGCTGTTGAAGCTGCCGGCTTGCTGCAACGCGTCGCCGAGCGTCAACGAGCCGTCGCGCAGCGGCAGCGCGAGCGTCGGCTTCGCGACCTCGCCCATCACGAACGCACCGTTGTCCTCGCGCGACTGCACGCGCAGCACGTCCCGGTTGCGCAACAGGATGCGGGCCGGATCGATGCGTCGTGCGACGAGCCGGGACAGGTTCAGCACGTAATGCTCGTCGCCGCGCAGCAGCTCGATGCGGCTCCGATCGGCCGTCGGCTGAAGCCCGCCCGCGCGATCGATCGCCTCGATCAGCGTCATCGGCACGTCGTTGATCGGCTGGACGCCCGGATTGCGCACCTCGCCTTCGACGTAGACCTGCTGGCTGCGGTACGACGTGACGCGCACGGTGACCTGCGGGTCGCGGAAGGTTTTCGTCAACGCGACGCGGAACGCATCGCGCACCTCGGTCGTCGTCCTGCCCGAGACCGCGAGCGTGCCGACATAAGGAAACTGCACGCTGCCGGTTTCATCGACGACGAAGCCGCCGACGGGGTCGCTCTGCCGCTGTGTCGACGACGACTGATTCGTCGGCGCGGCCGCGGAAAGTTCGGGGTGATCCCACACCGTGATCTGCAACACGTCGCCGGCGCCGATCCGATAGCCGCCCTTCGCGCGCTCGCGCAACAGCGCGTCGACGTGCCCGGCCGCGTCGCTGTCGTCGCGCATCGATTGCAGCAGGTTGACGTCGATTTCCCGGATCGGCACATCGAGCGACTGCGCCGGTTCGCCGTTGCGCGCGCTGGCCACCGGCAATTCCTGCGAGCCGGTCATCCGCATGCCGGGCGCAACGGCACATGCCGTCATGAACACCGACAGCACGAGCGGCGCCAGCGCGCGGCCCCGTCTGCTGCCTGTCGATACACCGTCGAATGGTTTACCCATTGCTGCCTCGTCTGTCGCGCCATCGTCGATTCCGACCGTGGCACCGTGCTCACGGATGTGTTCATTTCGCCGCGTGACGGTTCGGCCTGCTTCGCCCTCATGCCGCACCGCCCGGTCGATCACCATGACGAACGGGACCAGGGCGGCTCCATGCCCGGCCAGTCGTCTGTCGCGTTGTCGTTCCCGCCGCGCGGCCGAATCGGGACGCGTGCCGCGCCGCGCGTGCGATGTGCCGCCGGCATGCCCAGCGCGTCGATCGACAACGCCCGCATCTGCCGCTCGATCGGCAGCGGCGCGTAGTTGCCGACCGCCGGCGCCGCGACGCCCGACGCGACCGCCGGCTTTGCGATCGATCCGCGCCACGGATTCGAGGTCTGGGACGCGGTATCCGCGAGCCCCGCGATCCACCGCGGCGCATTCGTCGAAGGGCGCGCCGCCGGCGCATTGCCGTGCGCAGCCGATGCACACGACAGGCCGATGAGCATCGCGAGCCGGCCGACATGGCGTCGCATCAGCAGTGCCCCCGTGCGGCAGCTGCGGGAATCCGCACGATCCAGTGCGCCACCGCGCGCTCGATGTGACGCGCCACGGCATCGAACACGTCCGCCGACTTGCCGACCGGATCCGCGATATCGCATTTCGCGGCATGGTCGAGCTGGAAGACGCGACCGCGCGCGAACGGGTAACGGCGCTCGATCTCGCGACACTGCACGAGCGTCATCGCGAGGATCAGTTGCGATGCACGCACGTGGCCGAGATGCACCGGTTGCGCGATATGCGACGTGAGGTCGAAGCCGCGTTCGCGCATCACGTCGATCGCAGCCTGTGCGGCGGGCCGGCCCGCCAGCGCGATCAGTCCCGCGCAACGCACCTGCACGGACGGCAGCGCGCGTGCCAGCATCGCGCTCGCCATCGGGCTGCGGCATGCGTTGCCGTCGCAGACGACCAGAATGCGTTCGATCATGGCCGGGCTCAGTAGGCGTTCGGATGGACGAAGCCCTTCAGCACCGTGGCGGCGACAATCTTCATGTCGAGCCCGAAGGACCAGTTGCGCAGGTAATAGAGGTCGTGCTGGACACGGCCGACCATCTTGTCGAGGTGATCCGTCTCGCCGCGATAGCCGTTGACCTGCGCCCATCCGGTGATGCCCGGCTTGATCCGGTAACGATGGATGTATCCCTCGACGAGCGGCCGGTACAGATCGTCGTGCTCGATGGCGTGCGGTCTCGGCCCGACGACCGACATGTCGCCGCGCAGCACGTTGAAGAACTGCGGCAGCTCGTCGAGGCTGGTGCGACGCAGGAACGCGCCGACGCGCGTGATGCGCGCATCGCCCCGGGTCGCCTGGCGCACGACGCCGGCCTGTTCCGCGTGCACGCGCATCGTGCGGAACTTGTAGATCCTGAACACCCGGCCATCGGCGCCTTTCCGGTACTGCGTAAACAGCACCGGGCCCGGGGACGACAGCTTGACCGCCAGCGCGATCAGGCCGAGCAGCGGCGCCAGCGCGACGAGCGCTGCCGCCGCGAATACCCGGTCGAACAGCGCCTTCTGCATCAACGCGTGATGCGACATCGGCGATGCAACGAGGTTGATTGCCGGCATGCCGACGAGATCCATCATCGTTCCGCCGAGCAGCGCGATGCTGCACATGTCCGGCATGAAGCGGATATTGATCAGATCGTCGCCGAACGTCTTCAGCACGCGCCGGATCGTCCGTTCCTCGGAGATCGGCAACGCGAGCCAGATTTCCGTTGCGGCTTCGGCACGCACTGCCGCGGCGAATTCGGTGAAATCCGCGATCGCCGGGATGATGCCGCTGGACGATCCCGCGGGATCGTGGAGCACGACCGGGCGAAACCCGCTTGCCGGCGACAGCGCAAGCGTTTCGATCACACGCACGGCATGCGCGCCGTGTCCGACGATCGCCACCTTGCGAAGATTCAGGCCCGCATGCCTGACGCGCGCGAGCATCGTATAGGCGGCCACGCGGATGACGACGAATCCGCATCCCGCGATCGCCGTCCAGTAGACGAACCACAGCCGCGACACCTGATCGGCGCGATGCATCGCGAACAGCAGCACGAGGTTGCAAGCCTGCACGGCGACCCATGCGGCGCTGATGCGGCTGATCATCGCGATCCACGACCGCCCGCGCCAGGACTGATACACCTGACATGCCGGAAAGACGGCGAGCGTCAGCATCGCGACAAACGGGACGACCATCGCGTCCGGCCGGCCGAGCGTATCGTCATCGAACCGCACGTGCGATGCTGCAGCCGCCCCCAGCACCACGACGAGTGCATCGAGCAGGCGCGCGATAATCGACTGAAATCCGAACATGGATATTCTCCAGGCGGCGCACGATGGCGCCGTATTTGCGGTCAAACGCGCCCGTATGCGTCGTCGAAGCGCACGATGTCGTCTTCGCCGAGATAGCTGCCGGTCTGCACTTCGATGATTTCCAGCGGCATCCGCCCCGGGTTTTCGAGGCGGTGTCGCACGCCGATCGGGATGTAGGTCGATTCGTTTTCGCCGAGCAGGAATCGCTCGTCGCCGCGCGTGACGGTTGCGGTGCCTTTCACGACAGTCCAGTGCTCGGCGCGGTGATGGTGCATCTGCAACGACAGTCGCGCGCCGGGGTCCACCACGATTCGCTTGACCTGGAAACGTTCGCCGCGGTCGACCGAGTCGTACCAGCCCCACGGACGCCGCACGAGCCGGTGCGCCTCGGCTTCCGCGCCATGCCCGGCCTTGATTCTGGATACGAGCGACCTGACGCCCTGAACGTGCTGCCGGCCGACGACCAGAACGGCGTCGGGGGTCTCCACCACCGCGACGTTACCGACGCCGACGCACGCGACCAGTCGGCCTTCGGAATGGGCATAGCACGCGGTCGCGTCCTCGAACATCACTCGCCCACGCCCGGCGTTGCCGTCCTGGTCCTTGTCGAGCGCAGCCCAGACGGCGTCCCACGACCCGAGATCGGACCAGCCTGCATCCAGCGGAACCGCAACGGCCACCGGCGGTTCAGCCATGAAGCTCAGCCGTTCCATGACCGCGTAGTCGATCGAATCCGACGGGCACGTGGCGAATGGTTCCGGGGCCGGGTGAAAACAACCGCCATCGGCATTGCCATCGCGGATCGCGGCGACGCACGCGGCGTGAATTTTCGGCGCCAGCTCCTCGATGGCGCGCAGCCAGACACTCGCCCGGACAACATAGATTCCGCTGTTCCACAAATGGGATCCTGACGCGACGTATTGCACCGCGACTTCCGGTGACGGCTTCTCGACGAACGCATCGAGTCGGTAACCGCCATCGGCATCGTCCAATGCAAGCGGCAAGCCGGTACGCAGATAGCCGAAACCGGAATCGGCATGCGTCGGCCGGACGCCGAGCGTCGCGACGCACCCACGCTGCGCGTAGCGCAACGCCGTTTCCATCGCGCGTTCGAACCCGGACGTGTCGTGAATGACGTGATCGGCCGGCATCACGACCAGTACGGCGTCCTCGTGCTCGGCCCGCGCAAGTGCGGCCGCGAGGGTCATGGCAGGCGCCGTATCGCGACGCGCCGGCTCGACGACCACGCGTGCGCGAAGATCGCTCGCCGCGAGTTGCCGCACCGTGATGTGCCGATGCGCGTCGCCGCACACGACCTGCGCAGGTGCCATCTCGAATTTCGACCCGAGCCCGCTTACCCTTCGCAGCGTCGATTCGAGCAGCGTTTCCTCGCCAACGAGGTGCGTCAGTTGTTTCGGGTGCTGCTCGCGGGACATGGGCCACAGCCTGGTTCCAGCCCCGCCCGCCAGGACCACCGGCACGACCGCCCTCGCGGCGACGTGACTGCGATCCTGCGCCCCCGGCTCGGCACCGCGCGAAGTTTCGACGAACTCGAATGTGCTCATTTCATCTATCCCCCAGCATCCGCTTTTTCCGCCCGCAATCGACCGCCGGCGCCATCCGGCCGCCCGTGCTTCGCGCCGACGGAGCTTTCCCGCCCGACACCGGACATGCTCCGCCCTCGGTCTCCCGATGCATCGACACATTCATCCCGGGCATCGATCTTCTGTCGATGAACCGATCTGTAAATTCGGATTCCTATATGAAATCGAATGCGTCTCGATCGAACGAACGAGTCAGTTCACGCCAGGAATCCGGACGACCGACGAACCGCCGGTTGCTTACGCGCCCCCGCGCCGTTTCATCGCCTCCGCAAGGAACCGACACCACGGTTCGGCAGGGCAATGGAAATGCCGCGTCCGAGCCATCCCGACTGGATAGCCCAATGGACGCAATTTATCGATTGAATTTCCGGAATCGACCGCTTCGCCCCTGCGTCGCGTCCGGATATCGGAGTGTGGATGTGATTCATGGTTGGTCTAACGTTATGGTATTAACTACTTCGGCACATAACGATCGACGCACGATCCGTGCCATCGAGGCGCGCTTTCTTGTTGCAACGCGGAAAATCCCCAATAAACCAATGACCTATGTCCAGGATTTAAAAGGTATGAATAATTGGAAATAGTCCTGTGCAACGTTTGCGCAACTGCAACGTTCGCGGACGTTACGTAACGCCACGCCGTAACGCATCTGACATGAGCGCCATCCTGAAGGTGCAGATTGCTGCCATAGGAAGGGTCAGTACGCAGCCCGGTGGCGACACGATGCGGGCGCATGAGCAGGATCAACACGAGTAATTTCTCGAAGCAAGGTCGGGCGTCGAGCGATCGGTTACCGGAAATAGGGGGTAACCATATGCACTTTCTTCATCGCTTTCGGCCGAGTTTTTTTTATGCGCTCTCCGTTTATACCGACAGCGACGCAATAACCGCCGTGCTGGCGGCCCGCTTTACGGAAAACCCATCCTGCGCCAATTGCTTCGGATACGGCGCGTTCGTTCCGGTTTTCGGACAGGTACGTTCATACCGCGTCAGCACGACATCGCCATTCAGACGAACGCCTCCGCCGCTTCGGCATCGCCCGCGAGCCAGTCGTTCATCACGCGCGCATCCGCCTGGCGGTCCAGCGACAGGCACACGTCGCTCAGTGCATCGACTTGCGCGCGGTCGAGCGCGATGCCCGCCAGCGCCCGATATTTCGCCAGCAGCGCCGCGTCCGACAGCGGATTGCGCGGGTCGCCGAGCGCGATCGGCACGTGGCGTACTTCCCGCCCCCCGTCCGCGCGATGCAGGATCACCGTCGGCTCGTCGAGATCGCCGAGCGCCGGATCGACGTCGACCGCGATGCGCGCGAGCAGCGCGGTCACGCGCGGATCGGTGCGCCGGTCCGCGCGATACACGCCGATCCCCGTGTCGCCGAACGCCAGCGCCGCCGCCACCGCGTACGGCAGGCTCATCTGCGCGGACGACAGCGTCGACAGGTCGCGACCGCCGCACATGCGGGCCACGAACGCGCTCGTGCGCACGACCACCCGCTCGATCTCGCCGGCCTCGACGATGCGGCCGTCCGCGAGCTGCAGCGCCGCGTCGACGGCCGCATGCGCGCTGCGGCACGATGCATGCGGCTTGATCGAGCAGCGCATCAGCTTCCAGTGCGCGCCGAGGCCGTCGGTCAATGCGTCGGGCACATGCGATTGCGCGGCGAACGTGTTGAAAAAACCGCCCCACACGTCGTCGAATACGTGCGCGGGGCCGCTCACGCCTTCGCGCGCGAGCAGCGCCGCGAGCACGCCGCCCTCCGCCGCACGCCCGGCATGCAGCCGCTTCGTCTGCGCTCCGTCGTGGATGAAACCCCACAGGCCGCCCGCGAAACTCGCCGCATGGCCGAGCGCGTCGCGCGTGCGCACGGCGTCGAGCCCGAGCACGCGCGCGCTCGCGGCCGCCGCACCGAACACGCCGCAACTGAGCGTCGAGTGCCAGCCCGCCCCGTTGTGAACCGAGTAGCCGCCCGCTGCCTCGAGCACGCGCCGGCCGACGTCGTAGCCGAGCACGATCGCCGCCACGCATTCGCGGCCCGTCACCGTGCGCCCCGCGCACGACAGCGCGGCGAGCACGGCCGGCAGCACGACCGCGCCCGAATGATCGCAGCCGCCGGAATCGTCGAGTTCGAGCGCGTGCGCGGCAATCCCGTTGACGAACGCCGCATCGCGCGCGGCCGCGGTCCGCCGCGTGCCCCACAGCGGCGCGCCGCCATGCGCGACGGCGCCGGTCAGCGCACGGGCGCTGCGCGTCTCGACGGCGGACGCGCCCGCCAGCGCGGCACCGAACGTGTCGAGCACATGACGCTTGGCCTTCGCGACGACGTCGTCCGGCAACGCGTCGGCGGACGTCTGCGCGACGAACGCCGCGAGCCGCGTGGCGCGCGTATCGGTTGTCATCGTCATCGCGCCGACTCCTCCGCCACGCAGTGCGCGAACACGTCGACCGGATGTCCCGGGGCATTGACGGGCGCCTGGGCACACCACCAGCGCGCGATGTCGCGCCCCGTCGCGAACCAGACGTCGCCCGCGTCACGCAGATGCGCGAGCAATGCGCGCAGCAGGTCGATCCGCGCTGCCGTGCCGATGATCTCGGGATGCAGGCGCAGCACGCAGCACAGCCCGAAGCGCCGAAACCCGTCGACGTCGCGCCGCCAGTTGTCGAGCACGTCGCGGTACGCCGCGATGCGCGGCTGACCGGCCGGCACGGGCGGCGACAGGTTGAACTCGAAGTACGGCTCGTCTTCGAGTTCGTAGTGCAGCGGCAGCTCGACGAGCCGCGCGCCGTCCGCGCCGCCGTCGCCGCGCGGATGCACATACGGCAGATCGTCGCCGCGCCACGACGACGACCACGTGAAACCTTCCGCGACGAGGAAATCCGAGAAACCGTCGGCCCAGTTGCCGGTGAACGAGCGAAAGCCTTGCACGTCGCGGCCGATCGTGTCGGCGAGCGCCGCCCGTCCGGCGCGGCACGCATCGACCTGCGCGGCGAGCGACAGCGCGTCAAAATCCTCGCAGCGATAGCCGCTCACGCCGAGCTCGTGGCCGGCTGCCGCGATCGCGCGCACCGCATCCGCATGCGTTTCGGCGACGATGCCCGGGACGAACCAGCTCGCCGGCACGCGGAACGCATCGAACGCATCGAGCAGCCGGTCGACGCCGCGCGTCGCGCCGTAACGCCAGACCGACAGCGATTTCTCGCGGCCGACGATGCGCGGCTCGCGTGTCTGGATGCCGTGAATGTCGTTGAAGTCGACCGTGATCGCGACCGCGCATCGCGCGCCGCCCGGCCATGAAGGGAGTGTCGTCACAGGCCGCTCCGTTGCGTGGGTTGCGCATCTCGCGCGTGCTGCGCAAGCCACCAGTCGGCCACTTCGCGGCAGCGCGCGAACCAGACACCGTCCTGTGCACGCATGTGACCGAGCCACGCCTCGAGCAGCGCGATGCGGCCGGGCTTGCCGCAGACCTTCGGATGCAGCAGCGTCGTCAGGCACAGCCCTTCGCGGTATACGCCGTCGAATTCGCGCGTCCAGTTGTCGAGCGTCGCGCCGTAGCCGGCGATCCGGTCGAGCCCGGCCGGATAGTCGGGGTTGCGGTGATACGCAAGCGACGCGTAGTCGTCGGTCTCCCAGCGGCCGGGTATCTCGACGAGCGGCGCCTCGCCGTTCGCGCCATGCAGCAGGTACGGCCGGTCGTCGCCGCGCATCGAGCTCGAATAGCGCACGCCGGCTTCGCGCAGCACGGCCACCGTCGCCGCGCTCCAGTCGCCGGACGGCGTGCGGAACCCGACCGGCCGCACGCCGAGCGTACGCGCGAAGACGTCGGCCGACTGCGCCATGATCTCGCGCTGCCGCCCGGGCTCGAGCGTCCAGAACGCTTCGTGCCGGTAGCCGTGGTAGCCGATCTCGTGGCCGCGCTCGACGATCGCCGCGCATTGCGCGGGCCAGGTCCGCGCAACCCACGCAGGCACGAAGAACGTCGCGGGCAGGTCGAACGCCGCGAGCATGTCGAGCAAGCGGCCGAGCGCGCGCCACGGCCCGTAGCTGCCGAGCGTGAAATACGCGGGGTTGCGCCAGATCGACCCGTTCAGCATCGCGTCGCCGGTCGGGCCGTCGAGATCGAACGCGAGCGCGACGCACGCGCGCTTCGCGTCCGGCCAGCGGGGAGCGAGGGCCGTCATCGCACGCTCAGTGGGTGCCGTTGATCATCGCCTTCGTCACCGCGTGCTCCTGCAGCCCCCACTTCGCCAGAATCTTCTGGTAGGAACCGTCGGCAATCAGCTGGTTGAGCGCCGTCGTCAGCGCGCCGCTCAGCGCGGTGTTGCTCTTCGCGACGCCGATGCCCGTGTATTGCGACAGGAACGGCTTGCCGACCGGCGCGTATGCGTTCTGCTCGAGGCCGTTCTGGTAGGGCAGCGTCTCGCCGCCCTGCACGGCCGCGTCGATGCGGTTCTGGCGCAACTGCATGCGCGCGTCCGACGAGCCGTCGGTACCGACCACGACGATCGCCGGCTTGCCGGCCTTCACACAGTTCTCCGCGCTCCACGCGGTCGTGTTGTCCGGAAACGACGTGCGCCGGCTCGACCCGACGCGCTTGCCGCACAGCGCGCTCATCTGCGCGAACTCGCCGGCGCGCGCCTTCAGCGTATAGAACTGCGGGCCCGTCTCGATGTAGTCGACGAACGTCACCGCATCGCGGCGCGTCGGCAGGTCGGTCATGCCGGACAGGATCATGTCGACGCGCTGTGTCGCGACCGCGCTCATCATCTGGTCGAAGCTCGTTTCGACCCAGTTCAGCTTCGCGCCCATCTTCGCGGCGAGCGCTTCGCCGAGATCGACGTCGAAGCCCGCGAGCTTGTCGGTCGCCGGGTCCTTGTATTCGAACGGCGGATAGTTCGGCACGATCGCGACGTTCAGCGTGCGCTTCGCGCTCGCGGCCTGGGCGACTGCGAAGGAGGCATGCAGCGCGAGCGCGCCGAATGCGACGGCGGCCAGCGTGCGGGTCAGGACGGATGCTTTCATGGGGGGCGCCTTGTCGTGGTGGGCTTGTATCGTTGACGGTGGTATCGTTCGGGCGCTTCGGGTCGGGGCGCCCGGCCCGTTCATGCAATCACGGCCGAGATGAAATCGCGCGTGCGCGCGTGCGTCGGCGCGGACAGCACCTGGTCGGGCGGCCCGCTCTCGACGATCCGGCCGCCGTCCATGAACACGACGCGGTCGGCCACCTCGCGTGCGAAGCCGAGCTCGTGCGTGACGACGATCATCGTCATCCCGCTCTTCGCGAGATCGCGCATCACGGCCAGCACTTCGCCGACGAGCTCGGGATCGAGCGCCGACGTCGGTTCGTCGAACAGGATCAGCTGCGGATGCATCGCGAGCGCCCGCGCGATCGCGACGCGCTGCTGCTGGCCGCCCGACAGCTCGACCGGAAACGCGTCGCATTTGTGCGCGAGCCCGACGCGCGCGAGCAGCGTGCGCGCTTCCTCCTCCGCTTGCGCGCGGCGGCGCTTGAGCACCTGCACCGGGCCCTCGGTCACGTTCTCGAGCGCGGTCTTGTGCGGGAACAGGTTGAAGCGCTGGAACACCATGCTCGTCGCCAGCCGCTGGCGCGCGACCTGGCGCTCCGACAGCTCGTGGAGCCGGTCGCCGGCGCGCCGGTAGCCGGCCAGTTCGCCGTTGACCCACAGCGCGCCCGCGCTGATCGTCTCGAGCTGGTTGATGCAGCGCAGGAACGTGCTCTTGCCCGAGCCCGACGGCCCGATGATGCACAGCACTTCGCCCTGCGCGACGTCGAGCGTGATGCCGTGCAGCGCCTGGAAATCGCCGTACGACTTGCGCACGTCGACCGCGCGAACGACCGCGTTCGTCATGACGTTCTCCCGATGGTTGAGGGTCGTGCCGTTCATGCGCGGCCCGCCGCGCGACCCGCGCCGCGCGCGAAGCGCCGTTCGACGCGCGCCTGCGCGAGCGACAGCACGGTGACGACCGCGAGATACCAGATGCCCGCGACGATCAGCAGCTCGATCACGCGGGCGTTCGCGTAGTAGATGTTCTGCGCGTTGTGCAGCATCTCCGCGTACTGCACGACGCTCGCGAGCGACGTCAGCTTGACCATGCCGATCAGCTCGTTGCCGATCGGCGGCACGATCACGCGCATCGCCTGCGGCAGGATGATCCGGCGCAGCGCCTGCAGGCGCGGCATGCCGATCGACTTCGCGGCCTCGTACTGGCCGGTGTCGACCGACAGCAGCCCCGCGCGCACGACTTCCGACGTATACGCGCCCTGGTTGATGCCGAGACCGAGCACCGCCGCGAGGAACGGCGTCATCACGTCGACGGTCCGGAATTCGGCGATGCCCGGGATGCCGAGCGTCGGGAACACCAGCGCGAGGTTGAACCACAGCAGCAGTTGCAGGATCACCGGCGTGCCGCGGAACAACCAGATGTAGCCCTGCGCGATCGCGCCGAGCACCGGGTTCGACGACAGCCGCATCACCGCGGTGACCACGCCGAGCACGACGCCGAGCGTCATCGCGAGAACGGTCATCACGATCGTGTTGCCGAGCCCCGTCAGGATCGAGCGCGCGGTCAGGAACTGGCCGACGACGCGCCACTCGATCTGTCCGCGCGCGAACGCGGCGGCCACGTAGGCGAGCGCGGCAACGATCGCGATCGACGCGACATAACGGCCCCAGTAGCGCCGGCGCACGCGCACGAGGCCGGCGATATCGTCTGCCGCGGCGCCGGCCGGCCCGGATGCGCCGTCGAGACGGCTCGAATCGGAGGCGCTCAGCATGACGGCCCCCGGTAGTCGGCCGCCCAGGCCGCCTGGCGTTCGATCGCGCCGCTCAGGCGGCCGATCTGCTCGCGCACGCGCGCGGGCGACGTGCCGCCCGCGCCGC
>NZ_JBNCAB010000127.1:0-14757 GCF_049805555.1 Burkholderia sp. DN3021
GCGGCGCCCTGCCGCGCGCCCTGCCGCGCGCGCTGCAGCCGGCGCTCCGCCAGCTTGCGCCGCACGAGCTGCTCGAACTGCTGGGTCGCGACCTCCGGATCGCGCGCGGCCAGCCCGAGCGCGTTGCGCGCGAGCTGGATCGGCGTCAGCACGATGCCCCACGGCAGTCCCCACCAGCCGAGCGTGACCGATGCAAGCAGCGCGATCGCCTGCTTCTTGCGGCCGCAGCGGCGGCAGCACACGTGGCGCCGCGTCGCCCAGCGCGTGACGAACACCAGCGATACGACGCGATGCGACGCGTGGACGTCGACCGGATGCCCTTCGCGCAGGCAAATCGGGCACGGCCCGTACCGCCAGTCGTCGACGTACTGCCGGACCTTCGCGTCGGGCACCCGCTCGGCCTCGACGACGATCGGATGCGCGTGCGCGCACGCCGGACTGCAATAGCGGCGGCCATCGATCGACTGCCCGCCGACCAGGAACGTCCTGCCGCAGTGACTGCACTCTGCCACGATAACCCCGGATAAGCGTGATACGCCGCGTGCCGGCCGCGCGCATCGATGCGTCGGCGGTCCGGACGGGCCATTTCATGTTTTAACGGCCGCCGCCGCACGGTCTTTAGCTCACGCGCGCCACCGCGCGTCAGCCGTGCAGCCCGTGCGCGGTCATCAGGCGGTACAGCGTCGCGCGCGAAATGCCCAGTTCCGCCGCGACGTCCGCTTGCTGGTGGCGGTGGCGCAGCAGCGTTTCCTCGATCGCGCTCCGCTCGGCCTGCCGGCGCACTTCGGCGAGCGTCGGCAGCTGCCGCGACGTGTACTGGTGCAGTTCGAGATCGGCGGCCGAGATCATCGGGCCGTTCGTCATCACGACCGCGAACCGGATCCGGTTGATCAGCTCGCGCACGTTCCCGGGCCACGAATAGTTGTGGATCGCCTCGACCGCGCACGGCATGAAGCCGCGAATCCGGTACGCACTGTCGCCGCGATAGCGCCGCAGCATGTCATCGGCGAGCAGCATGATGTCGCGGCCGCGCACGCGCAGCGGCGGCTCGTCGATGCGCAGCACGCACAGACGGTAGTACAGGTCGGCGCGGAACCGCCCCGCCTGCATCGCGGCCTCGAGATCGACGTGGGTCGCCGACACGATCCGCACGTCCACCGGGATCGACGCGTGCCCGCCGAGCCGCTCGATCCTGCCTTCCTGCAGGAACCGCAGCAGGCTCGCCTGGCTCTCGAACGGCATGTCGCCGATTTCGTCGAGAAACAGCGTGCCGCCATGCGCGGCCTCGATGCGGCCGACCTTGCGCTGGTGCGCCCCCGTGAACGCGCCGCGCTCGTGACCGAACAGTTCGGCCTGCAGCAGCGTCGACGGAATGGCCGCGCAGTTCACGGCAACGAACGGCGCCGCGACGCGCGCCGACTGCCGGTGGATCGCCGCCGCCGTCAGTTCCTTGCCGGTGCCCGATTCGCCGGCGATGAACACGGTGGTATCCGTGTTCGCGACCTTGCGGATCGTCGCGAACAGCCGGCGCATCGCGTCGCACGAACCGATCATCGTGCCGTCGGGCGGCGGCGCCTCCGCGGCCGGGTCGCCGTCCGCAAGCTTCAGCATCCCGTACGCATGGCCGGCGAGATAGCCGATCGTCGTGTAGGCCGTCGTGTTGCGCACGTAGTCGAAACAGCAGTGGCGGATCAGGCGTGCGAAGGAAATGTCGCGCAGCCGCTCGCTGTCGGCGAGCGCAACCCAGCCGACGCGCGGGTCGCGCAGCAGCGCCTCGAACGACGCGACGTCGGGCGACGCGAAGCTGCCGAAATCGACGATCCCCGCGTGCGGGCGGTTCGCCTTGACGAGATTCAGTGCGTCCGCAACGGTTTTCGCGCGCCACACGTCCCAGCCGCGCAACGCGAGACAGTCGGCGAGCGCTGCATCGTGCCGCTGCGACAGGTAGACGAGCGGCCGCGACGGCACGACATGGTTGCACCGGATCGCGAGGAACGGCATCGTGCCGGCCTCGCGTTCGACATCCTGCGGGCCTGACACCCTGATCTGGCAGCTATAGTTCACGATGGCCTCGCCGCTTAGGGTTGTATGTCGGGACGGCCGTTGCCGGTTCGCGTGTGACGGGGTCTCGTAGTCCCGCGGCGCGGCGCCGGCCTGTCCTCGGATTGATGTTTCGTGTTTCGTTACCGGCAGAAAACGACACGCTGCATGTAGATCTGCGGCTCGACGACCGGCTTCGCCGCCCGGTTCAGATCGTCGCGATAGGCGCGGTAGGTCTTGCCGTTTACCGTCACGTCCGTCGCGCGGGCCGTCTCGATCCTGTCGAGCCCGTTGCGCTGCCACTCGCTCACCCTGCCTGCCGCCGACATGCTCGACTCGCCGGCGATCTTCTGCGTGATCGCGCTGCCGTCGCTCCACGGCTGCGTCTGCATGTCCTCGGCGTGCTGCATCGCGCCGACCGTCTTGCCCGTCGGCGTCGGCCCGTTTTGCGCTTCGAACGGCGCGCCGCGGCCGTACACCGGCGATCGCCACGACGGCGCGTGACCTTCCTCGGGCATCATGTAAATCATCTGCGGGTCGCCGACCATCATCATCGGCACGCATGCCGTGTTGTCGGGTCGGCCGAGCGTCGTCAGCGCCTGCTGGACGCTCGCGGCGTTCGCGAGGGTCTGCTCGCTCAGGATGACGAAGACCGCCGGATTCTGGAAAACCGACTGCGCAGCGGCTTGCACGCTGACCAGCAGCAAAGCGACCAAAAAGATCCTCATGATTGAGGCCTCCTTGCATCCTCGTCACGCAAAAAGAGGTGTTGACCTCGGGGATCGGACCAACACCCGTCAAACCGGGAACGACCGTCGCACATCGGGTCCGAACGGCAGCCGTGCGTCCGGCGTTCCGGTCGCACGGCTGCCCGACCCGCGTGCTTACGACGACGTGCTCGTCGAGATGACCGCCGGCGCGGCCGGTGCAGCCGGTGCAGCCTGCTGGTCGACCGGGGCCGGCGGCAACGCCTTCGCCGGATCGGTCAACGCCGACATGTCGGCAGGCTGCGCCGGTGCGGCCGCGGATTCGACCGCGCCCGGCACCTTCGCGTCGGCGGCCGGCATGTCGGCTGCCGGTGCGGCCATCGCAGCATCCGCCGCCTGCGGCGCGGCGGCGACCGCGGCCGGTGCGGCTTGCGCGCTGTCCGCCACCTTCGCATCGACTGCGTGCGCCGCGACGACGGCAGCAGCCGGCGCGGCAGCGGCTTGCGCTGCGTTGTCGGTCGCGGCCGGCATCGGCTCCGGCGCCTTGTCGGCGACGGGCTGCACGGGCTCGGGGATCTTGTCGGCAACGGCCGGCGCGGGCTCGGGAGCCTTGTCGGCGACAGCCGGTGCACGCTCGGAGGCCTTGTCGGCGACAGCCGGCGCAGGCTCGGGGGCCTTCACAGCGACGATGGCCGCGGCGGGCACCGCACTCATCGCGGCCGGCGCAGCAGCGGCCGGTGCGACAGCCGACGCGGCGGCAACCGCCGGCACTGTCGCGGCAACCGGTGCGGCAGCAGCGGGCACGACGGCCGCCGCTTGCGACGCCTTCGCGGCAGCCGCCTGCGCGGCATCCGGCGCCTTGCTGGCGACGGTCGGCACGGCGATCGCCGGCACGGGCACCGGGACCGGAATCGGCGCCGCCTGCCCCGCGGTCGTCGCCACCGGGCGCGCGTGCGCCGGCGCCGGCGCGGCTGCGTCGAGCGGCGGCAGGCCCATGCGATTGCGCACGATCGGATCGTGATACTTCACGTCGTCGGCGACGGTCGCTTCGACGCTGGGCGCGACATTCGAACGTGCGAGCGGCGCGGTCGTGCCCGGGCACAGGTGCCCGGTCGCTTCCACCGCGCGCCGGTTCGCGTCGCTCTGGCAGAGCAGCGCGAGCGCCACGTCGGTCAGGCCCATCGCGCGGAATTCGCGCGCATCGAGACGACGGACGCAGGCCTGGTCGACCAGCGTCGTGCCGCCCGTCGCACCGAACCCCGGGAACGACACGCCGACGCTCACCGACCCCATGCAGGTGTCGGACAACGTGGTCGTGAGGCCGGGCGCCTGGATGGACGGGTTCGTCTTGATCGTCTGCGTACCCGAGTAGTTGACGTTTTCCGATATCTGGGTGTTGTACGGATTGGTGCCGGGCGAGCCGGGTGCCTGGAGCGAGCTCACGCTCTGCGGCGTCACGTTCGAGCCGCCGCTCGTGCTGGACGGCATCGTCACGTTCACATTCACGCTCGAATTGCCGCTGCCGCGAACCCCGCTGCTGCTGGCGGCATTGCCGCCGCGCGAGCTCGTGGTGTTCGTGTTCATGCTCGAGCCGCCGCCCTGGCTGATCGCCGTCGACGACGTCGAGGACTGCGCGCTCGAAGTCGAATCGGCGGTTTGCGCCTGGGCCCCGATCGTGGTCATCGCGAACATCGCCGCACATGCCACCTTGATCCTGTTGCTGTTCATTTCACTCTCCGGACGAGGTTTGACCTCCCACCCAGGCAACCGTACTAATTCCCCTGAATGACTTCAGTCTTTGCTGCTTCCCCAAACTGCTTCCAGCCGCTGCCCAGCTGGGACCACGAGCCGGCCGACATACCCTGCCACTGCTGGGCGCCCGGTCCGCCGATGGCACTGCCCGACGAAAGCGTTTGTCGTTCTGACGGTTTGATTGTCTGGTCAGGGTTGTTTGACGTCTGCATATTCGATTGCACACCATCGGCAGCACGGTCAGCACCATACGCCGTCAGAAACGCGAGCATCAGAGCGGCGGCAATCAGTTTCTGCTTCATGCCAACTCCTTACGTGGCAACAGTGCGGAAAAAGAGACCAGCGTCGCTGGGAAACTGGTCCCCCCACACCTGGCTAATGACTGCTTCCGGTCGCGCTGGAACTGCCCAGGCTTCCGCCCGATGCGGACGGCGAGCCGGCCGGACCGGTACTCCACACGGTCGACGAGTTGTAGTGATTCGAACCCGCGATCGCGCCTGACCCGCCACTGCCCGTCAGCCCGGCAGCACCCGCGTTGGCAATGCCCTGGTCGTTCGCACCCGTAGCCGTGTAGTGGTTCGCGCCGAGTACGATCGTGGCGGTCACCCCTCCCGACAGCGCATTCGCGTTCTCGTTCGTGCTGCCGTTTCCGCCGAACGAGCCTGCGGCACCGATACCGCCGCCTGCCGCGAACGCGCCCCCGTTCGTGCCCGAACCGCTGGCCGTCGAGGTCGAGTTGTGAAACGCGGATGCCGTGCCGGCGGAACCAGCGGGTGTGACGGTACTGCCTGCATTCGCGCCCGCCGTCGAAGTCGAATTGCTGGTATAGCTGCCGGAGCCGACCAGTACCGAACCGGAAACACCCGCCGCAACGGATTGCGTCTGGTTGGTCGTGGACGAACCGGCTGCCAATGCAGCCGACGATATGACGGTGAGCGCTGTCGCTAATATGACGTTGGCTTTCATAGCAATCCCTTGCTGTGAGGAAGTTCTGCGGTGGCGGAGCCGGGCCTGCCCGCATACAGCGAAACCCGGCATCCGTACCGCCAGCCAATGACGAACGCTACGCGCCGCGGCTTAGTGGTGAATCGTCCAGCCGATCGAGCCGGCATTCGCGCCGCTCGTGCCGCCAGCCTGTGCGCCGCCGAAGCCGAAGCCGCTGACCGACGACGATTGCGTGTGGTTGGTGTACGAGATCGAACCGCTGCCCGGGCCGCCGGCAACCGCACCGGCTGCGCCGAGTGCCGCGCCGGAATCGGTCGCGGTGAAATGACCGAACCCGGCAACACCGGCCATCGTCGAACCGCCGCTCGTCGAGTTGCTGCTCGACACCGTGCCGCTGGCTGCGAACGCTGCACCCGAAACGGCCAGAACTGCTGCTGCAAGGAGAAGCTTCTTCATGGTCGACTCCATAACGGCGTGGACGAAATGAGCCGGGAAGATTGCACGCCATCAACCTTCCTGACTTGAGCAATCCTAAAAAATAAGGACCACTATCAAATTGCGAGATTCCTGTTTTCTTTTAAATCCATGTATTTTGGATTTTTTGGCCAGCCGAAGTTTAATTTTGTGTTTTTAAGTTGTCCAAAATTTATGATCGCGTGTTTTCCATTATTTTTACTAATATTTAATATTTCACGAAAACACCCTGATTAGATGAACCGGAATGACGAACATACATTTCCGGCCCGCGATTTTCGACACCCCGCCGGAAACCAATGCCGGCACCGGCACCCGCTTCCGAAATCGAAAATGCGCGAGTACATTTACCACCGCAAAATGCAGCGCCGCTAAAAATGCGCCCTTTAGCCGAGCGAAAAATGGCCTGCATTGCAGCCAGACGGCATGTCTGCTCCCTGAGGGAGCGACGAAAGGTTTCCGGATAATCCGGCCGACAGGCGTTCGATCTAATCCGGCCGGCACCGGTATTGACCCGGTGCGATCGAAACTGCGTTGCACGGTTGAAGACGAATCGGCGTCACGCTGTCCGGCACGAACAGGCTGACCCATCCGGGTGAACTGAATGAAGGCGAGCACCGCTGTCGCCTGGCTGCCGCACGGAGCGACAACCGCTCCAGCACGCGGAGCGTGCGGAGGGCGGGAAATCGGCAAGGCGCGACCCGCGACGCTGGCACTGCGTCGCAAGCGATACCCCGAACTTTCCGACTCCCCCTATGGTGCGCAAAGAACGCGCCGATCAAGCCACTGCTTATAGTCTTCATTGCCGTTTCCCCGACTGGCTTATTGACGAGTTGGCCGCCCCCACATCGTTGTTGCATCGTGTCGACCGCTCGCCGGTGCGTCCAGTAGCGCAAGCAGCGTGCCACGCGTTATTCCACCGCTCATTGCGCGCGTCGAACGGCCAGCGCGCCGGCTCGAATCGCCGGGAACGTAACTTTTTGTTTCAGGAATGTATCGCGACAACGGTCGGGCACACGCGCCGATCATTGCGCATCGCGAAGCAATATCACGATTTGACGGACGAATCCGGCACGCCGGCCCTCGCCGGACGGCCAGGTGAACGAGTGTTTCAAACTTGAGAAGCGCGCTGTCACGCATCGCCCGCTGCATCCGTTTTTTCGCTTGCGAACCGTGCGTCGCGACACGTTCGGCCGGCCTCCAATGCCCGGACGAACGGGAATCGAAGCGTGCGGCGCCCCGTTCTGCAAGCCCGCGCGGCCGCCCCCGATGTGCCTGCGACACGCATTCGTCTCGACCGGCGAAATGATTTCGATTCAACTTTGAAAATACCGACGCGATCATGCGACATGATTTTGTCATCCAGACCATTACCGGCGTAACAACCAAAACAAATTAAAACGCGCAATCCAGGCCGAAGCCAGCGCAACAGTTTTTCATTTTCATTCGCCCTCTTCACACCTTGGGCCACCCGACGGGCAATACATCGAAGAAACGTTTTTCAAGCAGCCACCTACGCTTTTCTCATCGTTGAAACACACCGATTCAACGCCTTATTTCATGTCAAAAAATCCCACAAACGCCTGATTTATCGCAATTTTATTCGTATCGAACCACATCGATCCGGCCATCGCCCGAGGTATTTTCCTGTCCCCATCATTCACGCGTGAAACACAAGCGCGCATATCGTGCAGCAATTTCACGCCCTCGCCCGCGCACCGCGGGTTTGCGTCGTTCACGGCGTGCCGATTGCCTGATTTCCGGTTCTCACCGAGCGGCACGCAACGGCACACGGATTGCGGATGGCGGCCGCTCGTCAAACAATACGTCGGGGAAAAGGCGATGAAGATCACCACCGATCGATCGGCGTTCGCGTCACGCGCAACGTCGAACGCGGCACACCGCGCGTCGGCAGCGACGTTCCTGCAAGCGCCGGTCGTCGCGAAATTGCCGATGGCCGCCGAGCGACGCCCCGCGGCCATGGCCCAGCGGCGCACCGGCCGCGCGTTCGGGCCGGCCGCCGCCGCGTCAGCCGAGCAGTTCCTTCTTCCGCAGGTGCACGACGTCGCGCATCGGCGGCGCGCCGAACAGCCGGCTGTATTCGCGGCTGAACTGCGACGCGCTCTCGTAGCCGACCACGGCAGCCACCGACCCGACGTCGCCGCCCTGCCGCAACAACAGCCGCCGCGCCTCGTGCAACCGCAGCTGCTTCTGGTACTGCAGCGGGCTTAGCGTCGTCACGTGCTTGAAATGGTGGTGCAGCGACGACACGCTCATGTTGACCGCCTGCGCGAGCGTCTCGACGCGCATCGGCTCCGCGTAGTGATCGCGGATCCATTCGATCGCGCGCGCGATCCGGTGCGTCTGGCTGCCCGCGATCGCCATATGCCGCAGCCGCGTGCCCTGCCCGCTCGTCATCAGCCGGTACAGCAGTTCCTTTTCGATCAGCGGCGCGACGACCGGAATGTCGGCCGGCGTATCGAGCAATCGCAACAGCCGCAGCGCGGCGTCGAGCAGCGGCGGCGTCAGCTCGGCGAGCGCGATCCCTTCGCCTTCGGGGCCCGCGTCGGGCTCGGGCAGCCGCATCTCGGCCGCGAGCTCCACGATCCGCTGCGGATCGAGCCTCAGCGACAGGCACAGGTAGGGTTCCTCCGGCGACGCGCGCGTCACGCGCGACAGGATCGGCAAGTCGATCGACGTAATCAGGCAATTCTGCGTGTCGTATTCGTAAGCGTGGCCGGCCACGATCACGCGCTTCGCGCCCTGCCCCGCGATCACCAGCGCGGCACACGACACGGCGCAGCCGAGATCGACCGGACGCGTATGCCGATGCAGCATCAGGCCTGGCACAGCCGTCGAATGCGAGCCGTCCGCCGGTGCGAAACGGCCGATCAGCGACGCCAGTTCGCGCCGTCCGGATTCGCGCGACGCGACGATATCGGTCATGTCCATGACGCATCCTCGATTGATTTCCCCATGTCGCGGGAGCATAGCGAAACCACCCGCGCCGCGCCCGGGGTTTGCAGGATTGTTCAATAAATTTGCAGGATTGGGTAGACGCAAAACCCGGCTGCTCGCGCACACTGCCGGCTAACCGGGCGCATGCCGGGTTTTCCCCACGGAGACAACCAAAATGCCTACCTCGTTTGTCCTCAACGGCAAGAACGTCACGCTCGACGCCGATCCGTCGATGCCCGTCCTCTGGGCGATTCGCGAACACGCGGGACTGACCGGCACGAAGTTCGGCTGCGGCATGGCGCAGTGCGGCGCGTGCACGGTGCATCTCGAAGGCCAGGCCGTCCGCTCGTGCGTGCTGCCGCTCGCCGGTATCGCCGGCAAGCACGTCACGACGATCGAAGGCCTGCAGAGCAAGCCCGCGCAGGCCGTGCAGGCCGCGTGGGTCAAGCAGCAGGTTCCGCAATGCGGCTATTGCCAGTCCGGCCAGATCATGTCGGCCACCGCACTGCTCGAACAGAACCCGAAGCCGACCGACGCGGACATCGACGCCGCGATGAACGGCAACCTGTGCCGCTGTGCGACCTACGCCCGCATCCGGGCCGCGATCCACGACGCGGCCGCGACGCTGGGAGCCTGACCATGACGATCGAACTCGACAACCGCGATTCGGTGCGTCCGTCGCGCCGCACGTTCCTGAAGGCCGCGGGCGCTGCGGCCGCCGTCAGCCTGACCATCGGCTTCGAATGGGCCGGCCTCGGCCGCCGCGCGCTCGCCGCAACCGCGCCGGCCGCCGATTTCGCGCCGAACGCGTTCCTGCGCATCACGCCCGACGGCGCCGTCACGGTCATCGCGAAGCACGTCGAAATGGGCCAGGGCGCGTATACGGGCATCGCGACGATCGTCGCCGAGGAACTCGACGCCGACTGGTCGAGCGTGCGCGTCGAAAGCGCACCGGCCGACGCGAAGCGCTATGCGAACCTCGCGTTCGGCACGATGCAGGGCACGGGCGGCAGCTCGGCGATGGCGAACTCGTGGCAGCAGCTGCGCGAAGCGGGCGGCAAGGCCCGCGCGATGCTCGTGTCGGCCGCCGCGGCCCGCTGGAAGGTGCCGGCCGGCGAGCTGACGACGGCCAATGGCGTCGTCACGCATGCGAAGAGCGGCAAGACGGCCGCCTACGGCACGCTCGTCGCCGACGCATCGAAGCTGCCCGTGCCGGACAAGGTCGTGCTGAAGCAGCCGGCCGATTTCAAGCTGATCGGCCAGCGGATTCCGCGCGTCGATGCATCGGCGAAATCGAACGGCACCGCGCCTTTCACGCTCGACACGACCTTCCCCGGCATGCGCGTCGCGCTGCTGCAGCGCCCGCCGCGCTTCGGCGCGACGGTCAAGTCGTTCGACGCGACGGCCGCGAAGGCGGTGCCGGGCGTCGTGTCGGTCGTGCAGGTGCCGCGCGGCGTCGCGGTCGTCGCGACGGGCTTCTGGGCCGCGAAGCAGGGCCGCGACGCGCTGAAGGTCGAATGGGACGAAAGCAACTCCGAAAAGCGCGGCTCGGCCGAGATCATGCGCGAATACCGGCAGCTCGCGGAGAAACCGGGCACGTCGGCGCGCAAGGACGGCGACGCCGACGCGGCGATCGCCGGCGCCGCGCGCAAGCTCAGCGCGACATACGAATTCCCGTATCTCGCGCACGCGCCGATGGAGCCGCTCGACGCGGTCGTCAAGCTGACGCGCGACGGCTGCGAGATCTGGGCCGGCGACCAGTTCCAGACGATCGACCAGGCGAACGCCGCCAAGGTCGCGGGCCTGAAGCCCGAGCAGGTGAAGATCCATACGCTGTACGCGGGCGGCAGCTTCGGCCGGCGCGCGAACGCGTGGTCGGACTATGTGGTCGAGGCCGTGTCGATCGCGAAGGCGCTCGGCGCGGACGGCAAGCCCGTCAAGCTGCAATGGACGCGCGAGGACGACATCCAGGGCGGCCTCTATCGGCCGATGTACTTCCACAAGCTCGACGCGGGCCTGACCGCGGACGGCAAGCTGGTCGGCTGGCGCCACCGGATCGTCGGCCAGTCGATCCTCGCAGGCACGCCGTTCGAGGCGTTCATGGTCAAGAACGGCATCGATGCGACGTCGGTCGAGGGCGCGGCGAACCTGCCGTACGCGGTGCCGAACGTGTCGGTCGAGCTCACCACCGCGAAGACGGGCGTGCCCGTGCTGTGGTGGCGCGTGGTTGGCAGCTCGCACACGGCCTACGCGGTCGAGGCGTTCATCGACGAAGCCGCGCACACCGCCGGCAAGGATCCGTACGCGTTCCGCCGCGACCTGCTCGCGAAGGAGCCGCGCATGCGCGCGGTGCTGGAACTGGCCGCGCAGAAGGCCGGCTGGGATCCGGCCAAGCCGCTGCCGAAGGGCCGCGGGCGCGGGATCGCGGTCGCCGAGGCGTTCAAGAGCTATGTCGCGCAGGTGGCCGAGGTGTCGGTCGACGCGGACGGCAAGGTGAAGGTCGAGCGCGTGGTGTGCGCGGTGGATTGCGGGATCGCGATCAATCCCGACATCGTCGCCGCGCAGATGGAAGGCGGCATCGGCTTCGGGCTCGGTGCGGCGCTGCACAGCGCGATCACGCTGAAGGACGGCCAGGTCGAACAGCGCAACTTCGACGGCTACAACGTGCTGCGGATGGCCGAGATGCCGAAGGTCGAGGTGTATATCGTGCCGTCGGCCGAAGCGCCGACCGGGGTCGGCGAGCCGGGCGTCGCGCCGATCGGGCCGGCGGTCGCGAACGCGATCTTCGCGGCGACGGGCAAGCGGCATTACGTGCTGCCGTTCGATTCGGCGGATAGCGCGAAGGCTTGATGGGTGGGTAGCGACGCTGGCCGCAGAGCGAAAGTTGCCCTGCGGCCAGCGCTTTTCAGCGCCTCGCCGAAGACATCATGCTCATTCGAGCCAAGGCCTCACGGCACGCCCCGCCAGCCGCACTCACTCCTGCTCGACCTCTGGCCAAAGCCTCGGAAAGAGAAACCGGAGGCCACTCAGCGGCAATCCAAAGGAAAGCTCGCCTCGATGCGAAGGCGAAGTCAGCAGCCCGCAATCCAGCAGCGACCGAACGATTCGGCGCGCCAGTACGTCGCTTACGCCCAGCATCTGGGCAAATTCCGCCCGCGTTACGGTTCGGCGCAGTGCCACAAACTCCATGGCCAGCGCCGCGGCTTCCGGTTTGATGACCGATTTTTCCGAACGGATGGTCCACGGATTGGCCTCCAAGTATCGCAGCAAATCCAGCAAACGCCCCGTCACCCCGTCGAACTCCGTCATATGCACCATGAAACCGACCTGGTCCTGGCAGCAGTCGAGAAAGAACCGCGCGAATTTGACCAGCCCCTCCTGGGATAGATTGCCCCGACCGTCCAGATCGTTACGCCGCGTCTGGTCGGCCTCGCTCAGCCGGGCGTAATACTGCTCATGCTCCCGCGCCAGCCCCCGAAGCGGCGACCAGAGACCATGGGTCAGATCGGCAGCGCGTAATCCGAGATGCGAATGCAGACGTGCCACCCGGCCGTTACCGTCCATGAACGGGTGCACCCAGGTCAGACGATGATGCGAACAGGCGATACCGATCAGTTGATATTCCTTGGCGCGAATGCGGGCATAACGTGCGGCCCAGGCCTGAAGCAACGGCTCGATCATCTCCGGCTCCGGTGCCAGATGACGCCCAACCGTCACATCCGACTGACGAAATTCGCCTGGAACGATGACATCCTTCTCACCGGTAAGTCGTTCATCGTCGGGCAAGCAGGAAAAGAAGCGATCGTGAATGGCCGAAATTCGTGCCGGTTCGAATAGCGCGGCAACCGGAAGCGCATGCCACTCTTCCTCGAGCGCCGCTTCCGTTGAGATATGCGCGACCGCGAAGCGTTGCTTCTTGCGTTCGGCCATATCGGTTGAATAATCCCGATGCAGCGCAGCCGCGATCTTTGCGGGCGTCGTATGCTGACCTTCGATCTTGTTCGTGTAGTACGAATTCATGGCGCGCAACTGCGGCACGAGCGCGCTGGCCAGCGGGGTATCGCGTACGGCCAGCAACCGCTGCGAAGAGTCGACGAGCTCGGCGGCCTGCTCAAGCAGCGGATCGAGTACACGATCCTCGGGAAACAACGGTTCGAAGGTAGCGACGGTCGTCATGCTTCGCTGTCGGGTTCCATGTAGGGTTTGATGTCGGCAATTATAGCTACTTATCTAACTGATTTATATAGACTTTCAATCGATCCATGTAGAGTTGAATGTAGGGTTCCATGTAGGGTTTGTCTTGTCCGCCCCTTATCCGGATGGCGAGTGCGTTACCCCGCCATTTCCCGCTTCCCCCCCACACGTTACGTCAGACGTAACGCCCGTAACGTCGCCCCCTCGATGCTACGTAACAATTCTTCAAAATTGCTCCGCCCGCTTCCGCACCCGCCCCGCGCCCCGCGTTAAAAATTCTTTTGAATTCAAGGCTCCACACCGCCTGCGCCCGGCACGTCCCCGTCGACACCTGACCTTCCGTCCCTTGGCCCGGAAGTTGCAGTACATGACCCGCAAAACACTCCTTTATGGACATGCGAGGGCCACCATGGATTGCAAATACCTGTACATCGACAACATAAAAATCAACTTCGTGCGCCGCACGATCGAAATCGACAGCAAGGTCATTGACGTTACGCCGCGCGAATTCGACGTCGTCGAATTCCTGCTCGACAACATGAACAAGGTCGTGCCGCGGCAGGCAATCCAGGAAGCCGTATGGGGCCGGGAGCTCGCCGTGTCGTCGCGCACGCTCGATACCCATATCTCGCGGATCCGTTCGAAGCTGCAGCTCGAGCACGACAAGAACCTGCGGATCATCCCGATCTATGCGGTCGGCTATCGCCTCGTGCTGTTCGGTGCGGCAATGACGCACGTCGAGCGCCACGATGCGGCGCCGATCCTGCGTGCCGCGCCGCCGGCCGTGATGGCCGCCGACTACGCCTGACGATTCACCCGCGCGCCGCCCGCTCGCGGCGCGCCAGCACTCCCCCCACCGCGCTGTGCAGGTTCGCAGCGCTTCGCGTCCCGCCAGCCGGATGCGGCCTGCACGCCGCCCGGCCCGCCAGCCAGTCGCGACCCGACCGCCGCCTCCGGGCGGCGGTTGCTTTTGGCCGCCCGCCGCCGCGCATCGCGCTGCGCGGCATTCCATCGCGCGGCGTCACGCTTCGTAGCGCCCCGCGCTCCCCGCCGCCGCGCGACGCACGCGACTACGGATTCCGGCGCGGCACGCAGCCATGGCCGTCCCTACAATCGACGCAGCAGCCGCGTGCCCGTCCGCGCCACCGGCCCCATAACAACCCGTCGAACCGACGCCGAATCCGCCCCGATCCCGCCGTGCCTGCGCAGTTCCTGACGAATGCCGACGCCGGCGACGCCGCGAACCGGGCCATGCCCGCCGCTTCCGTGCCGCCCGCCGCTGCGCCGGCCGCGGTCGCGCTCGACGCGTCGCCCTACCTGCCGCGCCTGTCCGCCGCCGCCGCGCGCGGGCTGTCGCACGCGTACTGCGCGACCGGCGCCGTTCCGGTCACGCTCGGCGAGCATGCGTACGAGGTGCGCTGGCGCATCGATGCCGAGCCGGCCGCGGATGCGCACGCCTATCGCTTCGTCGTCGGCCCGGCCACCGGCACGCTATGGATCGATCCGGTCGCGGAAACGGAATGGCTCGGCGACGCGGCCGACCCGGCCGTGCCGGCCGTGATCCGCGCGGCGCTGCTCGCCGACCTGTGCGCGCCGCTCACGGCCGTGCTGCAGGCCGCGACGCGGCAGCGCGTGGAACTGCTGCCGCCGCCCGCGAGCGCGCCCGCCTGGCACGCAGCACCGGCCG
>NZ_JBNCAB010000128.1:0-14475 GCF_049805555.1 Burkholderia sp. DN3021
CGCCCGGGCGGGCGGCGAGCGGATGCGCACGTCGCCGGGCGGCCCGGGCCGGACGCTGAAGAACCTGTTCCAGGAGCGCGGCGTGCCGGCATGGCAGCGCGACGTGCCGCTGCTGTTCGCGGGCGACCGGCTGATCTACGTGCCGCGGCTTGGCGTGAACCGCGATGGCGAGTTGTTCGACAACGGGCCGTCCGGCGGCGCATGGCGCCGGATCGAATGGCGTCCCGACCTGCTGATTGCGTAACGGCGGGCGGGCTTCCGGCGGCGTGATGGCGCGCCCATTTTCACCATTTGGTAAACAGCGCCGGAACGGCCGTGGACACGGCGAGCGGCTTGTCAAGCGGGCTTCTATCGGGTACGCTCGGACGTTTGCTCGGCTCGATTTTTGAGCGATTTGTGCAGGTTTCCCGCGTGACGTACCCGGTTTGCGCGGCCTGATCGGCCTTCCGGGCAAAATCCGTCACGCTTGCGTGTTGCGTCCCAGCCGTCCCCCTCGTCGTCCGTCCACAGCCACAAGCCGCGTGACCGAACGGCAACGCGGCCTGCCCAGCGCGCCCGTGCGGTCTCTCCTCCAGTTCAGAACGACAATGGCACTCATCGTACACAAATACGGCGGCACTTCGATGGGCTCGGTCGAGCGCATCAAGAACGTCGCGAAACGCGTCGCAAAATGGCATCAGGCCGGGCACCAGATGGTGGTCGTGCCTTCGGCGATGTCCGGCGAAACCAACCGTCTGCTCGGTCTTGCGAAAGAGATTTCGAGCCAGCCGAGCCCGCGTGAGCTCGACATGATCGCGTCGACCGGCGAGCAGGTCAGCGTCGGCCTGCTGTCGATCGCGCTGCAGGAAATCGGCGTCGAGGCCGTGAGCTACGCCGGCTGGCAGGTACCGATCAAGACCGACAGCGCGTTCACGAAAGCGCGCATCCACTCGATCGACGACGAGCGCGTGAAGGCCGATCTGAACGCCGGCAAGGTCGTGATCATCACGGGCTTCCAGGGCGTCGATCCGGACGGCCACATCACGACGCTGGGCCGTGGAGGCTCGGACACGTCGGCGGTGGCGGTCGCGGCTGCGCTGGATGCCGAAGAGTGCCTGATCTACACGGACGTCGACGGCGTCTACACGACCGATCCGCGTGTTGTCGAAGAGGCGCGACGCCTCGATCGCGTGACGTTCGAGGAGATGCTGGAAATGGCCAGCCTCGGCTCGAAGGTCCTGCAGATCCGCTCGGTCGAATTCGCCGGCAAATACCAGGTGAAGACGCGCGTGCTGTCGAGCCTGACCGATCCGCTGATTGCGCTCGACGAAGAAATGCGCTCGGGCACCCTGATTACTTTTGAAGAAGACGAGACCATGGAAAAGGCAGTCATTTCCGGCATCGCGTTCCAGCGCGACGAAGCACGCATTGCTGTGATGGGCGTGCCCGACAAGCCGGGCATCGCGTATCAGATCCTCGGCCCGGTCGCCGATGCGAACGTCGACGTCGACATGATCATCCAGAACCAGAGCGTCGAAGGCAAAACCGACTTCACGTTCACGGTCGGCCGTGGCGACTACCAGAAGGCGATGGACATCCTCACCAACCAGGTGAAGGGCCATGTGAACGCCGAGCAGGTGCAGGGCGACCCGAAGGTGTCGAAGGTGTCGGTCGTCGGCGTCGGCATGCGTTCGCACGTGGGCGTCGCGAGCAAGATGTTCCGCACGCTGTCGGAAGAGGGCATCAACATCCAGATGATCTCGACGTCCGAAATCAAGATTTCGGTGCTGATCGACGAGAAATACATGGAACTGGCCGTCCGCGCGCTGCACAAGGCATTCGAACTCGACCAGGCATGATGAAATTTTCGTGATGCGTTGACGAAAATGCATCACGGAAATTGACGCGCGGTTCGAAACCCTATATTATCTCGTTCTCGTCGCACTGCCTCCCTGGTGCGAGCGAAAGTTTGGGAGACGTGGCCGAGAGGTCGAAGGCACTCCCCTGCTAAGGGAGCATCTGGGCCAAAACCTGGATCGAGGGTTCGAATCCCTCCGTCTCCGCCAAAAGCGGTGAGAAAGCCCCGTAAGTTCAAGGACTTACGGGGCTTTTTGTTTTTCCGGCTAACAAAGCAACTATCAAACCGCGATCGTCCCGTACTAGGGCACTGAACCGGTACTTGGTGCGCTCACCGGGCGTTGGGCGGGTGAGATGGGCGGCCGTGGATGCATCTGCTCAGAGGGGCGTCTGGTGGTTACTTCTTCGGCTTGACGGCGTCGCGGATATCTTTCTCGCTTGTCTTCCCGGTTTCGCGCCGCATTTGCTCAAGTGTTGCATTGGGTGGAAAACCCGGAATGGGCTTGGGCAGGTTCTGGTTTTCCGTGTCGCTGCGCTTCTGTCGAATGCGGCCGTCTTGGTTGCGATGGCGGCCATCAAGTCCAGGTTCTTTCATTTTTTCTATCCTTGTGAAGCCGCTGGCGAACGGCCAGCACGTTCAAGGCACACAACAAAGTGCATGTGAGGTTGGGGCTACAGATTTCAAGCGCGAGGTCGTGGCGGTGCTGACTAACGGTCTTCCGCCCGTCATCCGGACAATCGGCTACCGCGCGGAAGGTCGAAATCTCACCTTCTTCGCGTCACTGGCCGCATACAAAGGATGTGAACGAATTCGCAATCAGCCATGGAGACGATTCGGCACCACGCCATGCGCCATCATGAGGCGACCGATTTCAAATACGGCAGCAATACGTAGATCGCTGACTGGAGCGATTTTGCGGCCAGTTGCAGCCTCGTGATAGTTCCGTCCATCACAGCGAACCTTGTCCAGCATAGCGGACATATCGTAGACGGCTTCCGGTACAAGTTCGCCTTCGCCGGCCACAATTCCTGCCGTTAGGGAATGATTGCCGCCTGCGACAAACGCAATGCCCCATGGCAGCCAGAGCAACACACAGTGGTTGTTGAAATCCTGCTCCCATGGACCCGCTGCTTTGCTGGTGCCGATTGATGAGAGCGTATTTGCAATGCGCTGGCGATTCCACGGCCAAGGGAGCACTACGTCTGTCGATAACCTCACGCGGAACTGCTCTTTGGGCAGCTCGCGCTCGTAAGGCTCATTTTTGTAGAAATTGTCGTCATTGAAGAAAAACGTAGGGCCTTCAATGTCAGCCGGCGCCTCATGTTCCGCATTCTCCACAACACCAAGCATCGCCTCCGCCTGAATCGGTCGGAGAATCAATTTGACAAGATCGTACAGCGCGTCCGGATTTTTATCTGCTACGGCATGGGCCATGTCGATAATATTTTCGAAGGGCGTTTTGCTCTTTATGCGCTTACGAGGCGTGAGTTGTCGAAGTATTTTGAAGCGCCAGCGTTCCAAGAGACTCATCCCAAGGGTTTGTGGGTCCACCACCTTCAAATCGCTCAGATTTCCCGACATTGTTGTTTCTTTTTTCGTTGTGCCTATGAGGCGCCGAACTTGATGGAGCAGTGCGACCGCAATATCACGGGCGACTCGATTATTGATCAACTTGGTTGCGTCTATCTTTGCGTCAGTTCTCGCGAGGGGAGGGCCGGAAAGAAAAACGTCCGATTGCCGACCGCTGCGGGAAGCGCCCCAGCGGCGGTAAGCAATCCCGGCCCAGAGGATTGATTACCGTATAATATGATTTCCACGTTTGTTTACCGGTGAAAATCATGTCCCGCACGTTCCTCTAGGCTCGCGTGTCCACGGCCGAGCAGACTACTGACAACCAACTGCTAGAAGCCAGCAGCGCGGGATTCGCCATCCAGCCGCGCCATACGATCACGGAGACCATTTCCGGCAGTGTCCCAGCCGCAGAGCGTCCCGGCTTCTCGAAACGGCTGGACGATGGCGATACGCTCGTCGTCACCAAGCTAGACCGACTGGGCCGTAACACGACCGATGTTCTCGCGACAGTTGAACGGCTGGCGGAGATGGGGGTTCACGTCCATTGCCTCGCACTCAAGGGCGTCGATCTGACCAGTGCATCCGGAAAGCTACACATGACGGTACTCGCTGCTGTCGCCCAATTCGAACGGGACCTACTCATTGAGCGCGCGCATGCAGGGTTGGCGCGTGCGAAAGCCGAGGGCAAGAAACTGGGGCGCAAAGATGCCCTGACGCCGGAACAGAAGACTGAGATTCGGCAGAAACTGGCGGCAGGCGCCACCGCGCGGGGACTTGCGAAGGAATATGCCGTGTCGCACCCAACCATATTAAAAGTGGCGCAGCATGCTTAGATAGTCCCGCCAAGCGTTCGAACGTCATCAAGCAACTGTTCGGCGGTCAGTGCTTCAACATCGGCGCTATGCGGCGCATAGTTTTCGTCGCGGCGATCAGCCGGTAGAAGCGCCGCATCCAGATAGTTCAGTGAGAGCAGCAGCCCTGTCGTAGATGCGCGAACTCCACGTTGAACGTTCAAGGCGAGCGCGCCAAGGGCGTTCGCGAAGCAGTGCTTCTCCCAATAATCCAAATTGTCGCGTCGTTCCGCGATTAGTCGCCCAGTTAGGTCGGCAATTGCAAGACGCGCCGCGTCAACGTCCGGCTCGCCGTCAATGCGAGCGGCCAACGCTTCGATTTCGTCCATTATCGTTTCCCCAAGGCATCCGAGTTGTCAGTGTAACCGCGCCGCTCGCAGCGTCGTGCGCCGGATGCGGTCGAACTTGCTCCGCCCTCTGGGTTTGGACCGCTGCCGTCTATAGACTTCTTATCGGTTCGGGTACGTCACTTGACGCCTTCAGCACCTTCGCCGATACCGGTATATCTGCCGCCATGCGTGAACTGCACGACTGGGCGGGATTCGCGGCGGCGGATCGACGAGGCGAGTTCAGTGCCGGGCGATTCGGTGGTAGGGTCGGTTTCTCTGCCCGGAATCACCTCCGAAACAAGGCAGCGAGTTATGGCACGCAAGGCCATCCGCATTCCGACGACTGTTGACGACAGAGTAAGCAATGGATGAGTTTGGCCCGCTTCCGAGATTGGTATGGAACTTCGTTCGAAAAAATACGCATATGGGGTTGGCCGCGCTACTCTTTATAGTTGGAGTCGTTGTCCTTCCAACGAAGCTTGCGATAATTTCAGGAGCTTTGTTTGGAGCGGGGGCTTCCCTATTGGGAGCTTGGATAAACGAACTGAACGCACGACGCTCTAAGGCCGAAGAAAAAACACGGACTGAAGCCGACGCACGGCGATACTTTGCGGCTGAACTAAATCGCACCATCACACGAGTTTTGTATATTCATGACCGAGCCAGCCCGAACTACATGGCCGCAGTAAATGAGTATATTTCGATTGAGGACAAGATTAAGCCGAACGACCTTCAGGCCGACTTTCTTCCCGAAATGCCCGTGTTGTATCCAAATGCCCCACAATTCCGTGAATTGTCCAGCGACGACGCGACTGCACTTATGGCCTTTTACGATTCGCTCCATGCGCTAGATAACTTCGTGACGAATTGGTGGCAGAGGGAAGGGAAATTGCCGGTGAACATATTTAACTCAATGCTCCACCTAAGCGAAAGAAGCCTTACTCTCGCGTTAGTATGTATTCCGCGGTTCGACTTGGAGAGGTTGTGCCCGCCCCCATATGAGTCTTGGGGAACGTTGACGTCTCGAATCGAACGTTCCTTGTCATCGGCGAAGGAAATGCTAGAGAAACACGTCGCTCGAATCGAGGCATATCACAAGCAGTCAAAAGCATCGGTCCCGGCAGTAAGTCCAGCGGGGCGGCGTGGCCCGACATCCCCCGACCGCAACCGATAATTGCATCGAGGCATCGGTGATGTGACGACGCCACCAGCTGAGCTTGATAGATGCGGCGCGCTGTTTATTATTGTCTGAAGTATCGGAGGTTGGTTCGCCGCTTTCGCTCGCTGGCAAGACGGACCATGAAAATTTTCGATACCAGAGGGTAGCCGCAAAGGCCATAGCGGCTACCCTCGTCTTCGACCGGGAAAACTGCCTCCCGACCATTCTTCCGATAACGTCTTGTCTGCTCTCCATGATTACACGGCGGCCACCTAGAACCCGGCGACCGATGACGAAGGAGATGCTGTTACCTATTCCGGCGTCCGTCGCTCGTCGCAAATCGATCGAGCATCACATGGTCTACCATTCGCTCGCAACCGGCAACGGCAATGCGTCGATCGTCGCGCAACTGTTCAGCGCAGTCTACTGCGCATACTTCGTTCATGAAGCGACAACGGGGCGAACCGATCTGGATGTTTTCCGTGCCGCTGAATTAGCACTTCACGATTGCGCCGTTCGCGGTAAGGCTGAAGGCAAATTCACGACCACGACCGACGGCATGATCGCGGCCCAGAGGGTGCTCACCCTCCGCGACGAACAATTGCTAAACGTCCCACCTACGTCATCGCCGACGCCCAAACACGACCCGCTAAACTCCTGACAAACGACTTGCTCTCGCCGATCGTACCTGAACGCGAGCCCCCTGCATGAATAGCATCTGTCCGGTGTGGTCACCGGAATGTGGTTGCGGGGCACTCGACTGTGCCTGCGATTTCAGAATGTATATGAAAGAAAATCGTTTTATATTTGTAATATATAATGGCATTAATCACGGTAAGCCTAACCTCCTCGCAGACAAGTGTATGAATTTTTGTCAGACCATATTGTGGTTTTTTCGACCAAGGTACATTCTCATGACCTGTCGACGTCGCTAAAATTGCGGCGATAGATATAACGGGGAAGCCGTTCCCGTGAGAGCGTGGGCGGTTGCGAGCCTGCAAAAAACAACAAGATGGATAACGCATGAACATGACCGAAGTGGCTCAGGCGATTCGTGGCGGCCTGATCCAGCAAGATCGCCTGCTCAAGACGAGCATCCCATCGCTGCCGGAGAATGCGCTTGTCCCGCGCCGGGCTGTGACTTATTCCGAACTCGGCCGTGACTTCAGTGTCACGCTCGACATGGTATCTACAGCAGGCGATATTGAGCTCAAAACGTTGATCGCTCAACCGATGACCCTTTGGTTGCAGCAAGCGAACAAGTCCTATTTACCGATCAACGGATATATCCATACAGCTCGTAGGCTTGGTGCTGACGGAAGCCTTTCAAGTTATCAGTTGGCTTTCGCTTCATGGATGCATTTCCTAAAGTTCCGCAGCGATATGCGGTACTGGCAGGACCAGAGCGCTGACGCCATCCTCACCGATGTATTCAATGCGCATCCACAAGCGCGAGGGCAATTCGAATTCGCCTTGCTGAAGACGTTACCCTCGCGCTCGTACTGCCGTCAGAGTGAGACCGATTGGAATTTTGTCCATCGATTGATGGAAGAAGAAGGCTTGTTCGGTTTTTGGCGTCAGGACAATGAGGGGAAGTCGCATAGGTTCGTCGTGACCGACGACATTTACTCGCTTGATGAGGTCTTGCCCAAACAGATCGGGTTCTCCAGGTCGGGCACAAGTAGCGAAACGGGCGCGTTTACGCAATGGGCGGGGTCGCGGACGTTGCAGAGTACCGTGTACACAACGCGCACGTTCGACTATAAAGCGCCGTCCTCTCTGGTCAATCCGAAAGGTACGACGTTGCCGACGATGGCCGGTCAAGGAAATTTGCCGGAGCAGACTGAAGTCTACGAATATACCGGCGCCTACACGTATTTGAACCAGGATCGCGGTGAGCATCTTTCGAAGATTCACCTAGAAGAATGGGAGTCGCGAGCAAAGCGATTCCTTGGTATCGGAAGTGTTCGGGCTATCGATGCCGGCCGTCGGTTCATGCTGACTGGCCATCCTGAGCACGATCGTGATCAAGCCGGGCAGCAAGAATTCGCTGCGATCAAAGTGCGTCGGTACATTGAGAACAATCTGCCGCTATCGAATCACGAAGCGAACTTTCCGTATAGCTTGCAGAGCGAACTAGCGCAGGCAAAGTTTGAACAAACGGGAGAGGTCGTCACTCACGAAGACGGCTCGGCCGGTTTTTATCTAGTCGAAGTCGAGGCACAGCGGGTGACAGTTCCGTATAGGAGCCCGTTCGAGCACAAGAAGCCAGCGATGGAGTTGGAGACGGCAATCGTCGTCGGGCCGCAGGGCGAAGAGGTGCACACGGACGCACTGAACCGCGTAAAGGTCATGTTTGTTTGGGACCGACAGAACTCCGGTGACGCGAATGCCTCGTGCTGGGTACGAGTCGCACAGTCGGATTCGGGCGGCGGCTACGGGAGTGTGCACGTTCCGAGAGTCGGGGAAGAAGTTCTAATCGGCTACATAGGCGGGGACTGTGATAGGCCCATCGTGCTACATCGCGTGTACAACGGGAACGTTCGGCCGCAATGGCATAGCAACGGCATTCTGTCGGGCTACCGATCGAAGGAATATGCGGGAGCCGGCTATAACGAAATGGTCCTTGACGATGCGACGGGGCAAAATCGCGCCAAATTGTTCAGCAGTACCGGAAACAGTTTGCTGCACCTGGGATATCTGATCGACCAGAACGGCAACTCACGCGGCTCATATCTTGGGAGCGGCTTCGATTTGAGGACCGATTCATACGGTGCCGTACGCGCCGCACAGGGGCTGTACGTTACGACGCATCCGAAGTCAGCGAACAGCCAGCCGCTTCACACGCAAGAAACCCAAGAGCAACTTATCACCGCTGAAAGTATTATCGAGTCGCTTTCAGATGCGAGCGCGACGCATCATGCGGAAGCGCTGACACCGGGTTGTAAGGCGTTGAAACAGTTCACGGACCACACCCAGCACACTGTTGACGCATCAGCATCCGGTGGGCGAACCGCCGGAGGTGGGCAAGGAAGTGCTAAAGCATTCAAATCTCCTCTCATGCTGTTCGGTAGCCCGTCAGGAGTAGCAATATCAACGCAGGACTCTGCACATCTATCCGCAACGCAACACGTTAATTTAGTTAGCGGTCAAAGTACTCATCTTGCGGCTGGAAAATCGCTAGTTGCGAGCGTTAGGGAAAAGTTGAGCCTATTTGTTCAGAACGCTGGGATGAAGCTGATTGCCGCTGCTGGGAAAGTGAAAATCGAAGCTCAGAGCGATGAGATGTCATTGGCGGCGCTCAAAGACCTAACCATCACCAGTACCGACGGAAAAATTATTTTGAATGCGTCTAAGGAAATCTGGATCGGTGTTGGCGGGTCATACATTCGAATTACATCGCAGGGTATTGAGAACGCCACCACCGGGCAAATCTGGGAGAAGTGCGCTCAATGGAGCTTGCCAGGCGCAGCGTCAATGCGTGTCCCATTGCCTGATTTGCCAGGGGTGAAGCCATATAGCGCTCAATTTACTGTAAGAGACAAAGGCGGCGCTATTCTGCCAAATTACCCTTATCGCTTGGAAGCCGAGAATGGCCCGACTTGGTATGGCCATACAGACGAAAATGGGCAAACTCAGCGGATATGGCTGGCTAGTCCTCAAAATGTCCACCTACATCCACATGACTCTAGCCCGGATGGTGATGGGCATGTTGATGATCCTCGCGATTGCTAGTCTGAATAACAACCAATCAAGCAGATAAAATATGGCAAACTCTAACGGTACTCCTGTGAGTACGATGGTGTGTGGTTCGAATCAGCCGACACAAGACGCGCAATGTCTGACGCGGAAGGTTACTTTTGTTATTTATTGCGCGCCACGTGATGATGGTGGTCATAATCCAATGTACACAGCCTTGTATGGTCAAGATGCGACACATACAGGGGTTACCGATTCAGCGTCCTATCTTACTAATCTACCGTGCGTATTAGTCGATGCCGATTCGGGGAAGGTAATTTACCCTTACGAAGGAAGTCATCTTAAGACCTATAATCTTGGTCCTCCGGCACAGTCTAGTGGATTGCATGATGGTAGTCGTAAGGTACACACATTTCCACCCATTAACATTCCAAATGACGTAAAACGTATTGCTTTGCACATTGCCAATGATGCTTATGAGTCGCATCGGAATTTCCAATTGTTTCCGTGGACCATTCCGGATGTTGCGCATAGCAAGGTGCATATATATGAGGTGAGAACGGACTTGCAGGATAGATTTTCTGCAGGAAATAATCTTGGAAGCACTCCAGAGGAAAATACCATTGTCGCCAAACCTGGATCGACTACCGAGTATTTCGGGTATTTGAATGGTGACCTTTGGCTGAAAATCAGTCATGAATTTACAACCGATGAAATCACACGACTATGCCCGCCTGAAACATTGTCTCGGTCCATTTCTGGTGGCTCTGGTCAAAACGGCACTACTTCTCAGAGTGTGACCATTGACTGGGCAACGGCATTGCAGTCAATTTACAACGCTGGAGCGGGTTCTCGCTCCATGGATGCGTTTAGTGTTCAGATTCCCGAGTTGGGCATCACTCTCAAGTTTGCTGCGCGGGCGGTCGCCAACGCAATCAACACGAGCGCCAGAACAACGGTGCAACAGGCACTGAAACGAACTTCACCTCGTGCGTTTGCGGCGATTTTGAAGGCGGCTTGGCGTCTTAATATCGGTACGGTGGATCTCTCGAGCTCCTGGCGGCCGATGCTCGGCTCCAGATTGCACAAGATGGGAGTGGGGCTGGATGTTACGGAAATTGTGGACTCTGCCGAGAATATTGACTTTGTGATTCATAATCACGGCCCTGCTGACCGCCAACAGCCATTCCCTACCAGTGCAGGGGGGCAAAAAATGGCTAAGCTTTATCAAGAGTTACGTGGTGATGGCGAGGTGGAGGCCAATCAGGTTTACACGCCATGGCTTCATTGGGTTGAGCCGCATGATACCCATATGCATATCACTGTCAAGTACGAGTAAGCTAGATAATCGGACGGCTTGGGCGGTATGATTTTTGTGGGGTTGCAACTTGATTAACAAGGGTAGGCAATTATGCGTTCGGGCGTGATTAGGTGGCTGATAAAAGCGATTGTCGGTGTTGCGCCGATATGTGCATTGATTTCTTCTACTGCGTTTTCTCAAGAGGTGATTTCATCTCGAGAAACTCTCGGGAATGCATTGGAGGGGGCGGTGACGTGTAGAAATGATGCACTTAACGTTTTCGGTGGAGGGCAATTTGACGGTGGCCCAAGTGATCCACGGAGGTCGCTTGAAGCATTGGGGGTGAAAATAATCAGGGGAGGGGATGATAATGGAAAAATTGTCTATCACCTTCCGCGTGGAATTAAAGTATTTGATCGCGAGGCAAGCGAGGCATTTTTTTCTTCAGAAAGTACGACGTTGTTCTTTGTAGTCATTCGCGCCAATCCGAACCGATTGAGTGAATTTAATAAAGTCTTGAAACTTACTCCGGTGCCAAAGGGGAATCCGGAGGGATATGGATATTTTGATGAATTTGAGGTTCGTGACATCCGGAAATTGAGTGATGGAACCGATTCGCCCCCCAATACTATCTTTAGTGCTGTGGGGAAAAACAAGCGACGTGGTTACATTATTGTTGGTTGTCAAAATCTCGCATGGTAGTGACTGGTAATTGTATATTCTAGTGATTGGTTGATTTTTTTTGATTTCGAACCGTTGGCGAGGGTATCTGGTGTGAGGCGCTATCTCATAATGCTTGGCGACAAGACGACGGCGGGAGGTATTGTCGCCCAAGGTGAACATGCATCTACAGTCAATGGCCAACCTTTTGCCTACCAGGATGCCAAGATAAATTGCCACGCCTGCTCGTCGGTGGGGTCAGTTCGCAACATCGGACCGAATCGTCCGATAGGTTTGATGGGTAAGCAAGTCGCACTGGAAAATGATCTCTGTATCTGCAAATGCAATCCACCTCCTCGCTTGATAGCGTCGCAGAGAACCGCATTTGTAGAATTCGGTTCATCTGAGCTTGAGACGATGGGGTATACGCCTCAAGGTAGATACTTCGGTGATGCTTCATACGATCAACATTTTTTATTAAAAGATAAACATACAGGGCGACCGCTTCAGGATGTGCTCTACAGGATCGTAACGGATGAGGGGGACGAAATTGAGGGGCGCACTGATGCGAACGGCTACACCGAGAAGGTATATGCAAAAAGTGCGGTGATTGCCACTATCGATGTGTTTGAAGAGCACACGCCGCTGAATCCAGACTGGGATCGTTATCTATGACAGGTAAAAAAGTCATCCAAACGCAGAAGGCGGCAGCAACGCCGAGATCAGAGACGGATCCGGTTGGTGTGTCAGTCGACGAATCGGCGAGACTTCGTGAAATACGTAAGCTTGTTGAGGCAAACAACCGATCGACGCTTGATGAGAACTTAGTCATTTGTCAGATATACATGGAATCTCGATTCGATGCGCATGCAGGTGCTTCTCACGATGCAAGGGGGCTCCTGCAAATGCAGCTTCGAGGTGTCCAGCAAGTTTATAAATACAGAAAGCAGAAGGAGCGTGGCGGGCACATGCCTAGCGACGCACAGACAAAGCAGGCATTTAGCGAAGGGGCTGCTCTGCATAATAGCCCTGCTATATTTGATGAAGCTACAAACATACAGATCGGTACGGAGTACATGCAGTACTGGATCGATCAGTCTAGTTCCATCGAGGACGCGTACAAAAAGTACCGGGGCGTCAGTAATGGGATTTATTACCAGAAAATTAGTGCGGCTGCAAAGAAGCTCGCTACCGATCCTGACTCAATGCAGGTGCTGCGCGACATGGTGAAGGCTAAATGAGAATTCTTGCTCTCAGCCTTTTATGGATCGTAACTGCAGCAGTCGGCGCAACACCGAGTATCAGTGATACCGGTGCTTTGCGCTCGATACTTTCGTGCCCCTTAGAGGACGGGAGTCGCATTACCCTTATGGCGAAATCACATGGGGTGGATGGGGATTCACTGTTCGTGCAGGCGCGGGGAAAAATCGAGCACGCATTTCTTGATATGCCAGATACTGATTTTGTTGGCCGCATTGTCTTGTCGAAGTGCGTCGGTAAAACTCTCGTTTTTGCATTGGACTATGGGCCACCCTATCTAAAGGGAATCGCAATCCGACAGAACCCAAAGACGCACGTTGAAGAGCGCATCTATTTCGCGGAAAAATCCTTGCCTCGGTGGCTGTACTTTGGTCGTCAGGAGATGTTGGTGATTATCCCCAACGAAGGCTATGAGACGGACAAAAAGTACCTTGTTTATCAATATCTCGCGGGGAAAGGGCAGCCGACGGAAAGCACGCCGACGGATCGATTGCCGATCGCGAAGCGAAAGCTAGTTGAAATTAGGTAATTTGGATTTTTCGTTGCGAAAATTGATGTGATCGGTTTATGTGGCTCGTTTTATTTCGATGGTCAGTGATGATTGAAGATCGGCCGGTGGGCGTCACGCATCTTTTATGCCAATAGATGATAAGCATTTAATGCAAGTCAGTGACTACCTCGCGGTAGCTGGATTCACGCTGATGGCTCGCGAGTGGCGTGGCGTCTTGAATCAGTATCGGTTCCAATGCGCCGACAAACACGTTTCGTCAATGTCCGGGGCAAGTTTTATGCGCCGGGTGCGCGGACGTGGCGGCCCATTAATATGCCATCAGTGCTGGATTAAAAAGACCCTGATTCGTATTCACGATGTTGCCAACCAAGCGGGCGGCCAGTGTCTGAGTAAGCGGTATCGTGGAAAACAGGCGAATTACCGTTTCGTCTGTGCCGCAGGCCATAAGTTTGAGGCCACGGCTGCTTCGGCCTTAGCTGGTCATTGGTGCGCAAAGTGCTCCACTGAACGACGAGCTGAGCGTCGTCGATATCAAGGTGGTCTCAAACCAATACAGGATCGTGCGCGAGAGCGCGGCGGCGAATGCTTGTCGACCGTCTATAACGGTCGCATGGCGAAGTATCGATTCCGATGCGGGCAGGGGCATGAATGGGAGGCCGCAGGCTACGACATCTTGCGTAAGGCATGGTGTCAAGAATGCTTTGTCGATGGGCGGCGAATCCCCGACGGACTTGCGAAACTGCAAGCGAAGGCGCTCGAGCACGGAGGCAGATGTCTCGCATCCCGGTATCAACGTATTCAGGCTCGTTACCCATTTCAGTGCGACCGAGGGCACGAGTGGATGGCATGGGGTACGGAAATTCTGAAGGGGCACTGGTGTCCGACATGTCGCACTGAAGACAGGCAGCGGCAGCGCATCGGATGCGATCGATTGCTGCGGACCGGGGCGGCATGTGCGTATCCGAGCATTATGTCGACAACAATACGAAGCTCGAATGGGAGTGCGCGCGCGGTCATCGATGGTGGGCGAAACCCCGGCAAGTTTCGTCAGGGGGAAACTGGTGCGCTCAATGTCAGTACCTGTCGCAGATTACCCTGGAAAAAACGAGGCGAAAGCGTCGTTATGAGGCAGTTAGTCGTCGGAACCTCGATTCGGCGTCGCATGAATGAATTTCATCGGACCGGAACGCAATATCCGACCTCGTTCGTAAGCCCCCGGCGAAGTCATCTTGAAGGCGGCCATCGAAAGCAAGGAGCATCGTGTCCATTAGAATTTTTGATGGACAGGTGTACATGA
>NZ_JBNCAB010000129.1:0-14365 GCF_049805555.1 Burkholderia sp. DN3021
CCTGCGGCTGCACCGAGAACGGCAGCAGGCCGCCGAGCTGTCCGGCAACGGAGCCGACGGTCGGCGCGACCGACTTCAGGATGTCGCCGAACACGCCTTGCGGCGCGAACGCAGCCTGCGGTTGAACGGCAAACGGCAGCAGGCCGCCGAGTCGGCCGAGCAGCTCGCCGATCATCGGCGCGGCGGTGCCGACAATGGCCCCGCCCACGCCCTGCGGCGCGAACGCTGCCTGCGGCTGCACCGAGAACGGCAGCAGACCGCCGAGTTGTCCGGCGACGGTGCCGACGGTCGGCGCGACCGACTTGAGGATGTCGCCGAACACGCCCTGCGGCGCGAACGCAGCTTGGGGCTGCGCGGCAAACGGCAGCAGGCCGCCGAGCCGGCCGAGCAGCTCGCCGAGCACCGGCGCAGCGGTGCCGACGATGGCCCCGCCCACGCCCTGCGGCACGAACGCACCTTGCGCCACGGTCGACGCGTAAGCCGGAATGTGTCCCGTGACCGTGTGCGGTACCCCCGGCAATGCATGGTGTACATAAGTCATTTTCAAGTCCTTGATCGAGAGGAAAGAGACGGCGCACAAGCCGCAGGCGGTGCGTCGTGCGCGCCGTTCACATGCCGGCCGGCGATGCTTCCATCGACTCAGGACGCGTGCGTCGAAGCAAACATCGGAGGAATCGGCAGGTCGATTCTGCGAGTCGGGTCCTGCCGGTTCCATTCGGCAAATGCGGTATGCGTCGTTGTCATTGCGAGCCGGACGGCGGAACGGAAAATGGTTCGGTGAGCCAGCCGGAAAGCACGGCCGTATGGAGCAGCGCGCAGATATTGGTGGAGACCGTCTTCCCGAGAAGATGCGAGCGATGCTTGCGGGCGGTCTGGTCACTGATGCCCAGTGCACGGGCAACCTGCTTGTCGCTCATGCCGGCCGCGAGCAGTTTCAGGACCTCGCGTTCGCGCGGCGAGAACGGGTCGGCACGACGCGGCGCGCCGTTTTTTTGAGCACGTCAGGAAAGAGAATGAAATAGCGAATGGTCAGCTGCGCGGATTTCCGGACGCCGAATTTGTCGAGCAGATTTTCACGATGCTTGCGCGCGGTTGATACGGAAAAGACCAGTTCGGCCGCGATTTCACGGTCGGTCAGGCCTTTCGCGACCAGGCCCAACACGACTGTCTCGCGTGTAGTGAGTTTCAAGATCGATTCCCCGTTGACCCTTGAAAGGGCATCCCCTTTTCGTCACGGGAGCGGTGATCTCCTTTGAATTTTCATGACAACCTCACCGGCGACCGGACTCCGCCCCTTACACACGCGACATGCAAAGGTGGATGCGCTCGAGACTGCAGTGATATTTCCGGCCAACCCTTTATGAAACGAATTTGCCGCGAGTATTCATGTCTGCTCGGCGGTCAAAGCAACACTGCTCGGATTATTTGAATTCGGGCGATCGGAACAATGCATCATACGCCCGCCATTCGGCTTTGCATGATGATTGATATTACCGATTGAATTGACTCAATCGACGTGCATTAAATTATGAATTTACAGGTTAATTTTTATTTTTGTTTATAATTATCCGAATTCGACACAAACGAGAAATTCTCGATTATTTAATTACAAAACGAAGAAATCGAATTCGACGATTGAAAGCAACCTGGTCGAGGATTTGCGCTGGGCGTCTTCGTCCGTCCTTCCGAGCCGATCGTTTTTCGTTCGCAGGGCCCGCGCCCGCCAAAGGGGCGTCCGGACGGCCCTGTCGTGGCTTCGTCGAGTAACGCGGAGAGCGTGAGAATGTGAGTCGGTGTCTGCGAGCCACCCGGAAGCGGGCGGCTCATCTGCACTACGCGTAGAAATATAAGAGAAACCCAGTTTTGCCTCGCGGATTTCCCGACAGAAATCCCGATCGCCACTGCCAACACGCAATTCCCGGCTACGTCACCACGCCGACCTGCCAGGGCACGAACTCGTTCTGCCCATAACCGTGCAACTCGCTTTTCGAATACGCGCCCGATGCGCAGTCGAGCATGCTCCTGAAAATGTCGTCGCCTAGCCGGGCGACCGTCGTCGTGCCGTCGATCACACCGCCGCAATTGATGTCGATGTCCTCTTCCTGACGCTCCCAGAGCGCCGTGTTCGTCGCAAGCTTCAGCGACGGCGCCGGCGCGCAGCCGTATGCGGATCCGCGACCGGTCGTGAAGCAGATCAGGTTCGCGCCCGACGCAACCTGCCCCGTCGCGGACATCGGGTCGTAGCCCGGTGAATCCATGAAAACCAGGCCGCGCGCATCGATCCGCTGCGCGTACTCGAACACGTCGACGAGGTTCGTGGTGCCCGCTTTCGCGATCGCGCCCAGCGATTTCTCGAGGATCGTCGTGAGTCCGCCCGCCTTGTTGCCGGCCGACGGATTATTGTCCAGCGCGGCGCCGTTGCGCGCGCAATAGCCTTCCCACCAGGCGATTCGCGCGAGCAGCTTCTCGCCGACCTCGCGGCTGACGGCGCGCCGGGTAAGCAGATGCTCGGCGCCGTAGACTTCCGGCGTCTCGGAGAGTATCGCGGTGCCGCCCTGGCGCACCAGGCGGTCGACCGCCGCACCCAGCGCGGGATTCGCGGAGATGCCAGAGTATCCGTCGGAGCCGCCGCACTGCAGCCCCACCACGAGATGCGATGCCGGCACCGCGACACGCGTCGTACGGTTCGCTTCCGCGAGCATGTCCGTGACCATCGCGATGCCGCGCTCGATCGTCTTGCGCGTGCCGCCGCTTTCCTGAATCGTGAAATGCTGCAGGCGTGCGGCATCCGCGTGCCCGCCTTCGCGAAGCACATCGCCGATCTGATTGGTCTCGCACCCCAGGCCGATGAACAGCACCGAATGGAAGTTCGGATGCGCGGCGTAGCCGGCCAGCGTTCTGCGGAGAATCGCGATCCCGTCGCCGCGCGAGTCGATTCCGCAGCCGAGCCCGTGCGTGAGCGCGATCACCCCGTCGATGTTCGGATAACCGGCCAGTGCCTGCGGGCGCACATCGCGCCGGAAATGGTCGGCGATCGCGCGAGCCACCGTCGCGGAACAATTCACGCTCGTCAGTATGCCGATGTAATTGCGCGTCGCGATCCGTCCGTCAGATCGGCGAATGCCCATGAAGGTCGCCGGTGTTTCGTCGAACAGCGTCGGACTCGCGGCCACGCCGAATTCATGCTCGCGCGCGAACTCGGCCATGCCGAGATTGTGCATGTGCACGTGCTGGCCGCGCGCGATCGCTTCGCGCGCGACGCCGATGATCTGGTTGTAGCGCCTGATCGGCTCGCCTTTCGCGATGTCGCGTGTCGCGATCTTGTGACCGGGCGGAATCAGGCCGGCGACGACGAGCGCCTCGGATGCGATCCGGGCGCCGGATACGAGCTGGCGCGTCGCGATCACGACATCGTCGTTCGGATGCAGTCGGATCGCGACCTGTTCGGTGGCGGAGATAGCCATGATGATGATCCTGGATGGGTCGTGGGATGGCGCGCTGGCGAAGGTTATCGATGCGTGCCGACCTGCGCGCCGCCGTGCGTGCCTTCGGCCGCCGCGTGCCCCATGCCGCGCAGCGAACGCAGCAGCAGCACGCTGACGAAGCACAACGCGGCGACCACCACGAAGCCGGCGCGCGAATCGTGCGACGCCGCGTCCGCGAACGCCTTGATCTGAGGCGACACGAAGCCGCCGAGATTGCCGATCGACACGATGAACGCGATGCCGCTCGCCGCGCCCGTCCCGCCGAGATAGCGTGTCGGCAGGCACCAGAACACCGGCTGGCACGCGACAAGGCCGGGAATCGCGATGCAGAATGCGAGCAGGGTCGGCACCGGCGTATTGATCACGGACAGCGACGCGAACGCGAGGATCCCGACCGTCAGCATGCCGGCCGCGACCTGCAGATGATTGTCGCGACGATCCGCGAAGCGGGTCGCGACGATCATCGCGCCGATCGTGCACAGCCAGGGAATCATCAGCAGCAGACCGATTTTTCCATTGACCTGGGAGCCCATCGTCGCGGCGAATTTCGACGGCAGGTAGAACGCGAGCGGCGCATTGCCGATCTGGATGCAGAAGTACGCGGCAATGAACGTCAGCACGCGGCGGTCCTTCAGCACGCCGAACACGGCCGTCGACAGATGCCGGGGCTTCGCGCGCTCCTCGGCGTCGAGTGCGTGGCTCAGCGCCCGCTTCTCGTCCTCGGTCAGCCAGCGCGCGTCTTTCGGCCGGCTCGTCAGGTAGAAGAACGCGATCACGCCGACCACGGTCGCCATCAGGCCCTCGACCAGGTACATCCATTGCCAGTTCCGCAAGCCGAACATGTCATGCATCTGCAACAGGAAGCCCGACAGCGGATTGCCGATCAGCATCGCGATCGGCACGCCGAAGTAGAAGAGCCCGAGCGCACGGGCGCGCCCCTTCGCCGGAAACCAGTAGGTCAGGTACAGGATGATCCCGGGAAAGAATCCGGCCTCCGCCGCACCTAGCAGGAAACGGATCCAGTAGAACTGCGTCGGCGTGTGGGCAAACATCATCGATGCCGACACGAAGCCCCACGTCACCATGATTCGGCTCATCCATACGCGGGCGCCGATGCGGTTCATGATGAGGTTGCTCGGCACCTCGAACAACGCGTAGCCGATGAAGAAGATACCGGCGCCGAATGCGAACGCCGCGTCGCTCAGGCCCGTATCGGCCTGATAGGCGATCTTTGCGAAACCGACGTTCGCGCGGTCGATAAACGCCAGCGCGTACATCAGCGTCAGGAACGGCAGGAGCCGGATCGCGGCCTTCCTGACCGCGCCGGCGAGGTGCTGCGATTGTTGAGGATCATGGTTCATCGTTGTCTCCGGGATTGTTCTCGTCGTGGGGCCGATCGCTCACGTCCGCCATTCGGGCCCGTTCGGGTAGGCAAATGCATCGAGCGACGCCTCCTTCAACTGGCAATCGCCTGCGACCATCTCATGCCAGTACGCGCCGAAGTCCGCCGTGATCTCCTCGAGCGAGCGCCCGATCACGAACAGCTTCGCGAGCGACTTCACCGCATCGACGCACAGTTCGTTGCCGCGGCCGATCGTGAAGGTCAGGCCGTGCCCGTCGATGCCGTTGCGCGCATCGGTAACGATGCGTCACATAGGTCGCCGAGTAGTCCGAATTACCGTTCATCGCGTCGGGGCCGTCCATGCTCTTCGACGTCGGGAAACGAATGTCACGTACCTGCACATCGATAATGCGTGTCGTCATCGCTGCATGTCTCGTTGTCGTTTCATCTCGTCTGATCTTGTCGCCGCGCACGGACACCCCTGCAACGAGCCCGGTCGCTGCGGCCGTTCAGCCAAGCGCCGCAATCAGGCGCGGCTGCCCGATCGGCAACTTCAGCGCGCGCGCCATTTCGAGCACCGGGCGCAGGCGTCGCAGCTTCTTCATGTCGTGATTGCCGGCAATGTCGGCCAGCCGGTGCGCGAGGAATGGATTCGCGAACCTGTCGCGTACCTCGTCCAGATACGACAGCGCCGCGTCGCGCTCGCCGAGCGCAACGAACACCGGCATCACCTCGTCGTTCCACACCGCTTCGAGCGGTTCGCGATATGCGGGATCGTCCATCGCCGCACCGACCGTCATGTCCGCCGCACCGCCGAGCGCGAGCCATTGCTGCGCGAGCATCGTGTGTCCAAGATTGAGCAGCAGCAGTTTCAGGCGCTCGTAGCGCTCGAGATCGTCGGTCACGACGATGTCGGGGTGTTCGCACGGCAGCGTCATCCCGGCCGTGCGCCGAACCGCCCACAGCGCATATGGCTCGGCAATCGCGCCGACCGGATGGATCGGCTCCGACACGATGCGGTCGACGAGGGAATTGACCCACACGCAGCCGCCGATCAGGTAATCGACGAATGCCGCGTCCGCGCGCCAGCCCCGCGCGACGCCGACCACCAGGTTGCGCAGCGTGTCGCCGTTGCGCGCGACGAGTTCGCACGGCAGCAGCGTGACGGGCTCGCCGCCTGCCCGGAAACGCTCGTGCAGGAGCACCGCAAGCTTCGCCGCGAAGCCGCGCGGCGTGCGGCGCCCGTCGAGCAGGCCCGCGCCGTCGTCGTCGAACAGCGCATAACCGCTGTCGCCGGTGTTCGATACGATCACCCGGACGTCGTGCGCCACGCGCTCTCGCAACAGCGCCCAGTCCTCGCTCGCATGCAGCGCTTCCGTGATCGCCACGCAGTCGACCTGCCGGTCGATCGTCTCGCCATGCCGCCTGCCGCGGATTCTCACCGGATAGCGTCCGGCCGCGCGCAGCGCATCGATGCGCGCGCGACTCTCGGCGCTCGACGTCGTCTGCACGACCGTCACCGCACCGAGCGCGCGGCCGACCGCCAGCGCTTCGGACGTGAACAGGTCGACATGCGCCTGCAGGAAGCGGCTGGTACCGAATTGCAGGATCGGATTGGCCATCGGTTTGCCGTCCGCGCTCAGCATTCGACGAGCGCCTTGATCACGCCGGCGTCCGGTTCGAGCAGCTCCGCGAAGCGGTCGGGCAGATCGGCCAGGCTCAGCGCGTGCGTCTTCAGCGCATCGGTCGGAACCTGGCCGGCACGCATCGCGGCGAGCACCGTTTCGAAATCCACCGGCGTCGCGTTGCGGCTCGCGAGCAGCGTCGTTTCGCGTTTGTGGAATTCCGGGTCCGAGAACGAGATGCGCCCTTTTACGAGCGAGATCAGCACGTACTTGCCGCCGTGCGCGACGAAGTCGAGGCCGCGCTCCATCGCCGCGAGATTGCCGGTGGCATCGAACACGACGTCGAAAAACTCATCGTCGGTGAGCGCTGCGAGACGCCGCACGTCCGCGCCCTCCCCCGTCGTATCGAGCCGCACGGCGGCGTGCGCACCCAGCGCCGTCTCGCAAACCGCGAGCCGGTCTGCGCGAGCGTCGAGCACGCAAACCCGCGCGCCGCGCAGCGTCGCGAAAATCAGCGCAGCCATGCCGATCGGACCGGCGCCGACAACCAGCACGCGCTGCCCGGAGCGAACGTCGGCACGCGCCACGGCGTGTGCGCCGATCGCGAGGAATTCGATCATCGCGGCCTGATCGAGCGTGACGCCGTTCGCGTCGAACACGAATGCCCGCGGGACGGCGAGGTATTCGGCCATGCCGCCGTCCGCGTGCACGCCCAGCACCTGGATTCGCGTGCAGCAGTTCGTCTTGCCGGCCCGGCACGCGATACACGTGCCGCATGACAGGTACGGCATCACGTAGACCTGGTCGCCGGCCTTGACGCGCCCGCCCGCCGGGGCGCTCTCGACGATGCCGGCCAGTTCGTGCCCCATCACGCGCGGATAGGCAAGATACGGCTGGTTGCCGGTGAAAATGTGCATGTCGGTACCGCATACGCCGACCCGCTTCACGCGAATCAGCACATCGTCGGGCCCCGCGGCCGGCATCGGACGCTCGGCAACGACGAGGCGGCCGGGTTCTTCGCAAATGACTGTTCTCATCGGGATCTCGATAACGTATGAAAAGAGGACGGTGTTGATGCAAATTGGCCTGACCAGGCGAAGGCTATTGGCCTGACCATTTGTGGTCAAGCCAATTTCGTCAAATCCATGGAAAACACCTAGATCGCGACGCTGCCGAGAAAACCCATGACAGGCCTTGTTCGACCGTCCCATAAGGCGTTTACCGGCACACGCCAAGCAGCAGACGATGCCGTCTCTGGACACTCTGGTAAGGCCAATTCAAAGCCGAGTGCAAACTACTCTGACGCTGGTCTCCAGAACGCCTGACAAATTGGTCAGGCCAACCAAAGTTCAGTAGACTCGTTGCTCCGGAACACACGTGCGCGATCCGCCGCGAGGGGGAGCATTGCCGGGCCAGTTCAATCAGGTGGATACCCGCCGTCTCTATCAGCGCATCGCCGACCAGATTCGCTCTCTGATCGAGGAGGGGCGCTTTGCCGACGGAGAACGCCTGCCGCCCGAGCGGGATCTCGCACAACAGCTTGGGGTTTCGCGGCCGTCCGTTCGGGAGGCGCTCATTGCCCTGGAGATCGAAGGCATCGTCGAGGTGCGGATGGGGGCCGGCGTGTTTGTGTGTGCCGTCGCGAAGGCCCCGGCCGCGCCTGCGGCATCGCTTGGCGAAAACCCGATCGAGCTGATGAATGCCCGTGCGGCGCTGGAAGGCAGCGTGATCGAGTTGGCCTGCGCCCGCGCGACGCCCGAACTGCTGGCACCTGTACGTCGCGCCGTGGAAGCGATGCGATCCGCGATTGCGGAAGGCCGCTCGCCGCTCCAGCACGATCGTGAGCTTCACGTGGCAATTGCCGCGATGACGGGCAATTTCGTTCTGGTCCGACTGGTGGGCGAGCTCTTCGATGGACGCCACAGTCCGATCTCGTCACGCGTCAGCGCACGGGCGGAGAGCAGGCAAACGTGGGCCAAAGCACTCGATGAGCATGAATCGATCCTTCATGCGCTCGATAATGGCGAAGTGCTGATGGCACAGGCAGCCATGCGGACACATCTTTACGCTTCGCAACGACGCTGGCTGGAGCAGGAGCGCAGCTGAAGAGACTGTGCGGCGCGCCAACGGCAACCTGTCGTCAGCGGCGCGCACGCTCGGCATTACCCGCGCGCAACCGGCTTATCGTCTGCAGCAGCGGGCGGACGAGCCCACCAAGGTGACGTGCCGTCGGCGATCTGCCGGGCGATGCTCCGCCGCCATCAACCGAGCGCCACGGACTGATCCGGTGCTTGCCGCCATACGCCGGCAAGCACCGCCCGAACCCGCCGCCCTCCATCACCCGACGATCACCTGCTGCCCGGGAGCGATCTCGCCCGGCTTGCTCGCCAGATTCCGGTTGAGCTGCAGGATCTCGTTGAGCGCGACGTTGATCCGCTGACCGTCCGACATCCGCTGCTGTTGATCGGCCGGCACATGTGCCGCGGCAAGCAGCGATCCTTCGTGACGTTCGGCAATCGTCCACAACGAATCGCCCGCGACCACGTTCACGGTCAGCGGCGTGGCACTTGGCGAACTCGACGGAGGCTGCGCCGGTTGCGACGGTGTCGCGGATGCGCTCGGTTGCGACGGCGTCGCTGACGCGTTCGGCTGAGCCGGCGCCGTCGTCGCGCCTGGCGACGGCGCCAGCGACGCGCCCGGCGTCGGCGTCCCGGCGTTCGAACCCGAATGATTCGTCGATGAACCGGGCGTCTTGTGCTTATCATCCGACGCCGTCGCCGAGGTAATCAGATTGATCCCCTGCATGACGCCGAAGATCGCCACCGGCGCCAGCGCGATGCCGGTCGGCAAGCGCTCCAGCCACGGCGTCGCATTCGGGAAATGCGAATGCAGGCGCCCGGCACCGAGCAGCACGCCGGACATCGTCGTCAGCGTGCCGGTATACGGATCGCCCGTCATCGCGGTATGGATGCCGCTTGCGATGCTCATCGCCGAGGTCAGGTAATCGCCGGTCGCGCTCACGGTACGCGCCAGCTGGCTGCGATTCTCGGCATTCACGCCGCGCAGGCTGCCCTTGTAAACGATGCCGGTATAGGCGGCGCTGAATAGCCCGCCCACGGCCTGCCCGCCGGCCACCAAGTCTCCCGTCGCGTACGCCCTGGCCACGTTCATCGTGATCGAGCCGGCGTAACCGCCCAGCGCAAGCACGCGGCCGATCCGGCCGATCGAGTGTCGCGGGCTGCCGTGATGCAGCAGCTTCAGCGACGTCCCGCCCACCACGCCCTGCATCTGCGCGAGCATGTCGGCGGCGATCGCCTTCGTATGCGTCACCGTATCGTCGAACGACAGTTGCCCGTCATCGTTGAGCGCGCGCAGCTGCGCAGCCTTTGCCTTGCCCTCGTACGCAATCTGCTCCAGTTGCGCGCCGCGCCCCGCCACGTCGAAACCGTTCGCCTTCAGTTGCGTCTGCAGCCCGCGCACGAGCCGGTCGACCACCCGGTCGAACACGCGCGGATCGCCGTTCTTCAGGCTGGCGACCGCGCCGTGATGCAGCGCCTGGAACACGCGGCCGACCCGCAGCCCGGCATACAGCGAATTCGTCGCGGTGCGCACCGACTCCCGGCCCAGCCCGATGAGCAAGCCGGCCCCGGCGCCACCGGTCACGGCGGCCGCCGTGATGTCGCCGGCAATCCGCCGCGGCGACGGCGGCGGCCGGTTGTCGCCGATCGGCTCGTCATGCACACGCAGCGCATGCAGTTCCGCCTGTGCGCGCTTCGCGTCGGGAATGGCGACCTGCGCGAGCTGGGCGGCCTCCCGGCGGCTCGCGCCGATCGGCTTCGTGCCGTCGTTGATCAGCGCGGGATCTCGCACGACCGCACGCCAGTGGTCGAGCGGGTCCGCCGCGGCCGGCCGCGCGCGCGTGGTCACGCGGTCGGGCACGCCGGCGCCGTACTGTTCCAGCCAGCGAGCGCCGAACGTGCGCGCGCCCCGTTCCGTCTCGTTGCGCGGCGGATTGCCGTCGGCTTCCCATAGCGGCATCGCATGCTCGATCGTCGCCTTGCGCGCCTGGTTCAGCCACACGGTCGTGTTGCCTTCGTAGAGCTGCTGACGCAGCGCGGCCACGTCGGCGGGCGTCATCCCGTGCGCCGCGCCGATCCGCTCGACTTCCGCGAACAGCAGCTGATGCTGGTTCGCCAGCGTCTGCCGGTCGACGCGCTCGAACACGCGCGTCAACGCGTCGGCACCGTGCAGGCGTCCGATCACGTCGGGCCGGTTGCGGTATTCGACGATCAGCTTCGCGAGCGCGCCGGTGAGATCGTGGTTGCCGATGAAGTCCGCGCCGTGCGTGCCGTACGACAGGCCCATGTGCACCCACTCGAGCCCGTTGCGTTCGAGCACCGCGCGCAGCAGCTTTTCATGGCCGCCGCCCGGCACCGACTCCGGCACCGCGTCCCAGCCGTGGAACGTGACCATCACGTTCGGCGCCGCGACGCCCGGATTCGCGTTGGCCCAGCGTTCGAGCGCCGTAAACATCCGCACATAGTCGTGATAGGTGTCGTTGGTGCCCGACTGGAACCGGTAGTCGGCGCCGGATACGAGCGCGCGCGACGGCGCGGTCTCGAGCCGGATCGCGAAACCCGAGCGCGCGGCCTCGTCGAGCCAGCGATGCAGATGCGCGAGATCGTCGAGCGCGAGCGCCTTGCCGTCCGTGCCGGGCGCGGGATGGATCATTCCGTTCTCGCCGTCGAACACGGCGTTTTTCTGGTCGCCGAGCGCATCCACCGCGCGCAGGAAATCCGGATCGTGCGCCTTGCCGAGCGCCGCCGCGAGCGAATGCGGATCGACCACGAGCGTGACGACCGGCATCACGCCGCCGTGCCGCTCGACCTGCTTCGTCATCAGCGCCGGATCGTCGCTCAGCGAGAACGAACGCGCCATCGGCACCATGCGGTCCTGCAATTGCGCGTTCGAGCGCGTGAAGAACTGCCGGATGCGCTTGTCGGCGACCGTCGCCGCGCCGAACCGGCGCGTGCGCTGCCTGCCCGGCACCGGCAGGAAGCGCGACGACGACGTCGGCACGTCGCGCGCGACATACAGCTTGTTGAGCAGCGTCCGCCACATGCCCACGTCGACCATCACGGCCTGCGGCTCGCCCTTCAGCACCAGATCCTCCATGTTGCCGGCGCGCTGCGCCTGCTTGTTGAAGGCCTCGACCTGCTCGTGCGTGGGGAAGTACTGCTCGGGTTTGGCCGCGCCGTTGCGCAAATTGAACTCGACGACCGTGGTCGACGACAGCCCCGGCTGGTACGGCTCGATCGCCAGCGTCTCCAGCGCCGCGCCGTTGCGGGAGAAGCCGCTCCGCCGCAGGCGCTGCAATTCGCCGCGCACTTCGTTGTAGCCGAGCCGCGTGCGCGCCGCGAGCGCGCGGAACGGCGCGGACTGGCGGCCGCGCGCCTCCGCGTCACGCAGTTGCCCGAGCAGCGCCTGCTCGCGCGCCTCGAGCGCCGCGACGCGCGTCGGCCGCGCGGCCTTCAGGAATTCGCGCGGCGACAGTTGCGTGAGCAGGAAATGCATGTCCGCGCCGAACCGGTCGGTGCCGATCGGCATTTCGTCGAGCGCGACACCGTTGCGGCTCGCGTTGTTCGCGTCGCGGACGTTGTCGAACCAGCGCATCTCGCCGTTGCGCTCGGCGATCACGCCGCGCGGGTCGCCGAGCGCTTCCGCCACCGGGCCGTCGGTCTCGAACACGTAGATCACGTGCTGGCCGCCGCTCACCGAGCCGTTCCGGATCGCGGTCAGCAGGTGCGGCACGCTGTTGCCGCTGAAGTCGACCGCGTTGAACGCGGACTGGTCGGACGGCAACAGATGCGGATCGACGAGCGGCGAGCGCGCCGCGGTGTCGCCCCCGCCCTGCTCCGCGTCCGCGCGCACCAGCGGCCGGCGGGTCGGCACGATCGACTGGAACGTGTCGCCCGCCGTGCGGCGCGGCTTCGTGTCGGTATCGGGCTCCTTCGCCGGCCGAAAGCCGCCGATCCGGTCGACGGTCTCGGGCTTGACGTCGCTGGCCACGAAGCGGATGCCGCGCCGCGGCGAGCGTCCGACCGGAATGCCGCCCCTGCGCTGCCGCCGGAACACCGCGCGCAGATCCTGTTCGGGAATCTCGGTGTCGGCGAGCGGCGCCTTCTCGTAGTACTTCCATTCGTGAGCCGCGTTGCGCTCCGCGTAGCCGAGCACTTTGCCCGTCTCGTCGTCGATCACGTGGATCCAGCGACGGTCGCCTTCGACCGCGCGCACGGCCTGACGCGGCCGCTTGAAGCGCGGCGCGTCCTGCAGCTTCGCGATGTCGGCGGCCAGCTCGCCATCGACTTGTCGGTTCGATGCCGCCACCGACCACGACGATTTGCCGTCCGGCGTCTTGATCGTCGACGGGCCGCCGAAGCGCATCAGTTCGTCGTGCGCAACCGGCGACACATAGAAGTTGTAGCTGCGGCGCGTATTGCGCCCCTTGCTGCCGGCATTCGTCAGCGCCTTCTTGAGCGCGTTCGGCACGCGCTTGCCGTCCAGCATCCGCACCGGACCGAGCGCGCCGTTCGCGTCGGTCTCGAGCACCGCGACGACGGTCGGCGGTGCATGTTCGGCGTCGGCGGCGGGCCGCGCGGCATGCACGGCGACCAGCACGTGCGCGTTGGGGCCGAGCCGGCGCGCGAGCCCGTCGAGGGTCGGCGCATGCGCGCCGTCGACGCGCGTCAGCGTGCGCCGCTCCAGGCTGTCGAGCCATGCGGCGGCGCTTGCCTGGGCTTCGGCTGTCGCGGCCACCGTGGCGCCCTCCGGCACGGCGGGCGCGCCCGCATGACCGGCTGCCGCGGCTGGCGTCGGCGCGCCGGACGGATTGCCTGCAGGCCCCGTGAGCCGGCTGGCCGCCGGCCCCGCCGGTCCGATCATCGGCCATGTCGGGCTGCCGTCGGCCGCGCCGACCGCGCGCGTTCCGCCGGCATGCACGGCCGCATACCCTTCCGGCAATCCGGAGCGATCCACGCCGACGAGCCGGTACGACACGTCGCCGGTTGCCGCGTCGCGGGTCCGCACGACATACATGTCGACGCCGGCCGGCTTGAACAGCTCGCCGCCGGGCGTGGTGACGCGCAGCGCGCTTGCCGGATCGTGGCCGAGCGCCGACAACAGCACGACGTCGGCCGGTGCGGCAGCATCGACGGCAGCCAGGTTCGCGGTCGCGCTGGCCGCGACGCGTTCCTGCGCCGTCAGGTCGCCCTGTGCGAAGACGGTTTCGTCCGGCAACGCATCGGCCGGCACGTACGCGTAATTGCGCGGCCCCGGATGCGCCGCATCGAGCGCCTGCCCGAGATCGTCGTGCGCGACTACCCGCGTGCCTTCGGGCAACGCGCGCTGTCCGTCGGGCGTCGCGCGGCCCTGCGCGTGCGTTGCCGCAGCCGTGGCGTCGGGCACCGTGCCGCTGAACCGGAACCAGCCGTCCTCGGGATCGAGCGCGCCGAAATCGGTGCCGCTGCCGAGCACGATGCTGCCGTCGCGCGTCACGAATTCGACGCGCAGGTTCGTCAGGCCGGCTTCGTCGAACGCCTGCATCACGCCGTCGATCACGCGGGTCGGTTGCGGGTCGTCGAGGAAATAGCTCGGCCAGTGCTGGCTCACGGTGCCGCCGGCGCGCGTGACGCGCGCGGCGTCGCCGATCACGCCCGGCCGATCGGTCAGCGCGCTGCGGAACGGATGGTCGAGCGTGACGGATTCGAACGTATCGTCCGGAATCGCGGTGAAGTCGTAGCCGGGATCGGCAAACGTCGGATCGGGCACGCGCGGCACCGTCGGCCGCGCCGGCGTGTCTCGCATCGGCCGGGCCGCCGTGTGCGCGGCGGCCGGCGACGGCTGCGCGTCCGGCG
>NZ_JBNCAB010000130.1:0-13853 GCF_049805555.1 Burkholderia sp. DN3021
TGCGAACGCATAAGTTGTCAAGCTATAGACCTGACCGACGGAAGCTTCCTCGACCAGTCGGAGTTCCCTGCCGCTGGGCTGGCGAAATGGCGTGAATACCGGGATCAGATCATCGGGAAGACTGGTGGCTAATTCTCCCATCCAACGGATGCCGCACGGTAGGCGCAGGCGTTAGCGATATCATCAGGCGTAATGCGCTTCGAGGGCAGTGAAAATACGCCCATGAGCGTCCGCTTCCGAGATGTGTGAACGTCGGCTCGGGGTCGTCTGCCGTCCTTGCGCTGGACGCAAAACCATCTCGAACTAACCGTGGGTCCGGCAACCTCACAGAGCAACTTATAGCGGCCAATGACCGGCGCTCGACTCGATGACCGCAAAGGCCGACTTCAGTCCAAAACTGAAAGCCAATTGTCAACACCATATTGGACGCTCTCAGGTACGGGTTGCCGCAAAATCCCATAAGCGATTGTTCCAAGAAGCGATACCCCCACCGGCTAGGAAATAGCCTATTCTGATTTTTGTTGGCCGAGCCGCCGCGACGGCGGAAACACCTGTTTTGTTATGAAACGGTAAGCCCCTGGGGGCAGCTATGAAACGTCGTGATTTTCTCGCGGCCACACTTTCGATTGCCGGGGTGTTTTCCCCTTGGCCTTTGCGTGCACAAAATCAATCCAACCGCGGCGCGGTGGTCATTGGAGTTGACCAGATCGTAGGTCAGCCCAAGCTGAAGGCGGCCGCCTCTGGAGCAAAGGAAATTGCGGCATGGCTCGATCAAGAAAAATTTGATGTAAAGCTATTCGCCGACGACTCAGCGCCGGTTACGGCTCACGCCCTTGTGGGCGCCATCAAAGACTTCATCAATCGAGGAACGCTCGAGCAACTCGTGATCTATTTCGCGGGTCATGGCTTCATCAGCGGAAGTCTTTCGGAATTCTGGCTGCTGTCCGGCGCGCCAGAGGATCCGAACGAGGCAGTCAGCCTGACCGAAAGCCGCGCGTATGCCAGGCACTGCGGCATCCCAAATGTTGTCTTCATTTCCGACGCTTGTCGCTCCCGCGCCAATACGCTGGGTGTCGAAGGGCTTCATGGCAGCATCGTGTTTCCGACCGGCTCGTTCTCATCCAATGTAACCGGCGATGTTGACGTCTTCCTCGCCACACGAGTAGATGCCTCCGCATATGAAGTGCCCGTCAAGGAAAGCGCCGCTGCTTATGAAGGTGTCTATACCTCCTGCTTCCTCGATGCTTACAAGCATCCGGATTCGACGATGGTGGCTACGGTTGACGGCAAGCCCGTGATACCCAACCGGCGCCTGAGAAACTATCTGGCGCGCGAAGTACCGAAGCGCGCTCAGGCGGTCCAAAGCACGCTGAACCAGCAGCCGGACGCGGAAATCGACTCCGATGAGCCGACTTTTATTGGTCACGTCATTGGTGCACCGCGCGCCGGTGGCATAGCCAATCCAACGGTTGGAGATGTCGCTGTATCGGCGCTCAAGGACCACGGCATAGGCAATGCCGTAACGTCGTTTCCGGCGGCGAAATTGCAGGCGGCCGCGGTGAGCACCGGCTTCAACAGCGCTCGCGATACGATCGTTTACGCACGCGGCTTGACCCATGAATCGAAGTCCCGATCGGGCTTCGTTATTTACGGCGGGAAGGTCGTGTCGGTCGCGACCCATCCGGCAATCAAGGCGAGTATTGTCAACAGCGGAGCAAATGGGCGCCCGACCGCGTTCATCGACGTGGACGCCCGCGAAGCAAGGGCGGCCAGTGTCGCGCTACGGTTCGCTGATGGCTCGGGTACCGTGCTCGCGGCCTTGGACCAGTACATTGGCAACGTCGTCGTGGACCGGGGGCAGGTCAGCAACGTGAGCTACATGCCTTCGCCACTGAGCCCGATGAGATCGATCTACGAGCAGGAGGAGGCGCGCCTCGCGCAATTGCACGGGGCGGTAGCCACGGCCGCGCAGTTTGGCGCGTTCCGTATCGAGGGGCCAGAGGCAACGCGCAAGCGTTCCGCAGCACAGTTGGCCGGTCGCATTCGGATACTCAAGAGTATTGATCCGACGCTCGGCCTTTATGCAGCCTATGCGTACGCAGACGCGGGCCTACGCGAGAGCGTCGGTTCGGTTCGTTCCTTCATGCATGAGACGCTTGGTATCGACCTTTTCGATGTGGCGATGCTGTCCGGTGCGCTCTCAGGGCGACGCATCGGGGATCTTCCCGGGACCGTTCCATTCTGCCCCATGCTGTCGCAGGGCTGGAGCCTCTTTCGGGTCAACAACATTCGCCTGCCGGAGAGCATTGCGGCGGTACCCGATTATCTTCGTGTGAGTCTATGGCTGACGCTCGAGCTCAAAGGCATGGACATCGTGGAAAATGCCTTGCGCAAAGGTGCGTTGAAGTAGTGCGTGCATGACATGTTGCACTCGCTCGCCGCCGATTGCGGCGGTCCCTTGGTGTCCGTCATCACAGAGAGACAGGCCATGATCGACCGGCGTGAAATCTTGAAATTGGCGTCCGCGGTCGCCGTTACCAGCATGTTTTCGGTCGCGCCGGGCCGTGCCGCCGCAGGGGGATCGGATACGGGCGCAAATCCGAACAAGCTACTGTTCGTGCACGGGCGTGGTCAACAAGGCCTGGATCCAACGGCACTCAAGGCCGATTGGCTGGCGACGCTGGAACGAGGCGCGGGCGCTGCCGGTCTGACCTTACCGGGTAACCTCGACGTGGCGTTTCCCTATTACGGCAACAGACTCGATGCATTCACGCGGCAGTCGGAGATTCCGCTGACGGTCGATATCCAGGCGCGCGGCGCCCAGCAAGATGACGAATTCTTGCAGTTTCAAGCAGAAGTTGCGGAAGCGGTGCGGCAGCGCGCCGGCATCACCGACGCCCAGGTCGATGCCGAGTATGGGGATAATCCCCGGCAGCGCGGCCCACTCAATTGGCAGTGGGTTCAGGCGATCTTGCGGGCGATTGACAAGCACGGCGGCGGGATGAGCCAGGAGACGCTCGAGCTGTTCACTCGGGATGTCTTTCTCTATACGTCTCGCGCAGGTGTTCGCGACGAGATCGATCAAATCGTTGGCAGCATGTTGACCGAACAACCGACGGTCGTCGTTGCTCATTCGCTCGGCACGGTAGTCGCTTACAACATTCTGCGCACCGACAGGCGAGCGTTGCGGGTGCCTTTGTTCGTGACTGTCGGCTCTCCGCTCGCTATCCGAGCCATTCGCGATCGATTGGTGCCCCTGCGCTGGCCTTCGCCCACCGTGGCCTGGTACAACGCCTTTGATACACGCGACGTCGTCGCGCTCTATCCGCTGGATGCCGACAATTTCCCCGTGCGACCGGCGATCGATAACTTCGGCAAGGTCAAAAATACGACCGACAATCACCACGGGATTGCCGGCTACCTGGACGACCCGCAAGTCGCCACCAAGATTTTGAGCACCCTCGGGAAGGCGCCAGGATAGAGACGTTGTCCGCAGTGCGGTTGAGCGTCGCTGATGGGTCGTCTGCCGTCCTCGTGCGGACGCAAAGCGGTCATTCGAAGTAACGGCTGGTCCGACGACTGCAGAGCTCGGTTACCTGCCATTGAATCCCTAACAGCGCGACTGTCGGCAGTGGGTCGGTAACGGTCGATCCTCGAAACGGTTAGCGTGGGCTGTGGCGTAGTTTTGTGCGTCGAGCCTTGTCAGATAAGGCGCAGGTACTGCTGCATCATTGGAGTGACGGTTGCAGGTGTTGCGGCGGGTTGCATGCTCATGTGACCGGGAGAAGTTGCTTTGGTCGCCCGAGTTTACCGGCGGCCTCGGCGCGCACGAAGTTCGCCTTTCGGCCAGTTTCCGGCGGTCACGACGGGCGGCTGCTTGTCATGAGCACAGAATCGGAGACTATACTCGGACAGGCCGTTAGGCTGCGCATTCCATTCGATATTGTCACTGACTGTATCGATCAAGCGCTTGTGGTAGGCTTGGTCAGCTTACGATGTGAAAAAAGCCCGCCGACCGATAGCACGAGCTTTTCGCATTCAAGTGACTCAATCAGGATGAGGCAAAAACCCGGAAATATCCCGTGTTCCAGTATGTCCAACTGGAGGTCTGGCCATTCCAACTTCCGTGCAACGGGACTTTGGAATATATAGAGAGTGTGATAGTGGTTGTATCGGCCCAAATTGAAATGGGATTTCCCGATTTGGAGTTATCCCATGGCCAGAGCAGTGGATATATCGTTTCCTGGTCAGGTGAAAAAATAATAGCTATTTGAGTGGGTGAGACATGTAGATTATGGGCTATAACTAAGTTGTGGTTCGTCTGATTGCTCTCAGCCATCCAGCCGGAGTCGAACTGATACTTCGAGTCGAAGGCTGCGGGTTCGGCGGATATTTTCGAGTCCGTATAAATCAAATCGTCTTCCATGTTAAATCCTCAATATTAATGGCAATTGGTTTGTGGAATTTGGTTCGCAAGCCAAAAGCATTGCTATGAAGTGAATTTATATGATGTCAATATTCAATGCACGTGCCAGTAGATCGCCCGAGATGAAGAAAGAGTTTGCTGTCGGATTTGGGTAAGTTCTGGCGACTCATTGCGCTGTCTCTATTAATTGGCATCGAAGTCGTTGCATCGATTCTAGATTGGATGGATCGCCTAGCGTAGCGATCGCTCGAAAATGAAAATTGCCGACAGGAACTATCGAGTCGATGATTTCACTGTGGCGGCGCAAACTACATTTTCATGTTCATAGGGCCTCCATTTTGGTTGTAAATCTACGCTATAATTTACGCCGAAGTGATTTTCGGTACATTGCTCTCACTCACAAAAGTCAGTATGGTAGTGGTGTTGTATTTGGTCAAGAGGTTTAATCGTCATATTTTTTGTATAAAAAAAGAACCAATGTTTGTAATTGCCGCTGATTTTTTATTCTTCTCGTTAGTCGCCTTCCCAATAGACCGTGGGCCTAAGCGTGGCTTTGAACGAAGGCCACCCGCACGACTGTTGCTGGAGCATTGAGAACTGGCCGGCTTCGACCTCCACCCTTACGACTGCGGGTGCCCGTAGTGGATCAGTTCTCTCACTCTTGGCAAATGGCGACAAGCATTTCCCCAAGGGGACCGATCTCTCGGCCTATTCGCAGGCCAAGCTCAACGCAGTAGCCAGACGGCTCAATGAGCGTCCGCGAAAGACACTAAACTTCGATACACCGGCTGAGCGATTTCATCAATTCGTTGCATCGACGGGTTGAATCCGCAGCCAGAAACGGACACTTGACGTTAGCGCCCCGATCGTTGACACAATTGGATTTGCCATTAACCGTCTCGTTCCCCCGTACCGCATTTGACCTCACTTTCCGGCCCGCTTGCACGCCCGCGAGTGTGGTGCCGGCTCAGAGAATCGACCGATAGGTGCCGCCCTCGACGCGCACCGCAGCCCCGTTGGATGCCGCGCCGAGCGGACTGGCCAGCAACGCCACCATCGCGGCAATTTCGTCGGCCTCGATCATGCGGGCGATGAGGGAACTAGGGCGATACGTGTCGAAGAAGTGCGCTTCAATTTCCGCATCGGTCATATCGGGTCGCGGCGCGGTCTGCCGGAGATACGCCACGATGCCTTCAGAGCGCGTAGCGGACGGCAGTACGCTGTTGACGGTCACGCCCGTCCCTTTCGTCAGCTCCGCCATTCCGCGCGAGACTGCGAGTTGCGCCGATTTGCTGACACCGTAGTGCACCATGTCCGGTGGCGTGAATGCACCGACTTCGCTGGACATGAAGATCACACGCCCCCAGTTCTTCGCAAGCATGCGGGGAAAGTAGTGACGTGACAGCCGGACACCGGACATCACGTTGACGTCGATCATTCGCAGCCAGTCGTCATCGGTGATCTCCGCGAACGGCTTGGCTTCGTAGTAGCCGAGGTTATTCACGAGAATATCCGTATCAGGCTGTGCGTCGATCAGTTCTGCGACACCTCGCTCGCAGCTCACATCCGCGACGATTGCACGCACACTGCCGCGACGCGCAGCCGAGATCTCGGCTGCGGCTGCATCGAGCTTGTCGCGTTGCCGCCCGGTGATCGTCACCGCCACGCCTTCGCCGGCCAACGTTCGCGCGATCGCCATGCCGATGCCGGCAGTGGCGCCGGTGACGATCGCAGTTTTTCCTTCAAGTTGCAGATCCATGGTTTGCTTCTCCTTTATTCATCGAGGAACCAGCAATGCCGGTCCGTTGCGCGGCGTTACTTCAGCCGCTTCAGCATTTCATTGGCGACGTCGAGTGCTGACGCCGGGTTTTGGCCGGTTATCAATTCGCGATCGGCCACCATGTGAGCGGTAAACGGCACCTCGTTGCTGCTGTAGATTCCACCTGCGCGTTGCAATGCAGTTTGCGGATAGAACTTCATCATGCCGCCGCCGAGCAGTCCTTTGGCTTGCTCTTCTTCCGCGTTGCTGATCACCGTCATCCGATAACCGGCGTAGAGCCATTTCGGATCGCCATCGCCCACGTTTGCGGCCGCGAGCTTGCGTGTAAAGCCCTGCGCATCGGGCAGCGTCGACAGCAGCGCGATCGGGCCGTGGCAGACGAGCGCCGTGGTCTTGCCGCGCGCGTGAAAATCGGCCAGCAATCTGCCCACGGCGGCGCTGGTCGACAGGTCCTGCATCGGCGCGTGGCCACCGGGAACATAGACGGCATCGAAGTGCGCGTAACCGATTTGCTCCACCCGCGCCAGGCTGATCACCGGGGAATGCGTGCGCGACGTGATTTGCAGTTTGTCGAGCAACGCCCGGTAGTCGCGCGTCGCCTTGTCGTCGCCGTTGAAGTACATCTTGTCGGCCGACGTGGCGTCCATCGTCGGTGCCTTGCCCTGCGGCGTGGCGAAGGTCACCTGATGGCCGGCATCGAGCAGCGCTTTCACGGGCTGCATGAGTTCGTTCAGGTAGAAGCCCGTCGTGAAGACCTTGCCGTCCTTCAGATCGAGGTGGTCGGAATCCGACAGCACCACGAGCACGTTGGCAGCGTGAGCGCCGTATGCCGTCATGCCGAGCACGGCGGCCACGGCGAGCTTGCGCATCGAATGCATGGTTGTCTCCATGGGGAATGTCAGGCCTTGCCGGAACGGTTCAGCAACAGGTGGCGAATGGCCGCCCCGACACCGGCGGCCGACTGCGGGTTCTGGCCGGTCACGAGGCGTCCGTCGACGACGACCTTCGCGGTCCAGTTCGGTACCGGATGGTGAAGCGCGCCGCGCTGCATCAAGGTGCTTGCGAGCAGGAAGGGCACGACGCGATCGAGCTGGACCGCCCGCTCTTCTTCATCCGTGAAGGCGCTGAGGTTCTTGCCTGCGACGAGGTAAGTACCATCGCCGAGCTTCAAGTCGACCAGCGCGGCCGGGCCATGACATACCGCGGCCACGACGCCACCCGCCTCATAGATTTCGCGAGTCACCTTCTGCACGTCGGGATTGCCTGGAAAGTCCCACATCGCGCCGTGGCCGCCGGCAAAGAAGACAGCGGCATATTTCGACGCATCGACGTCGCCCAGCCGCTGCGTATGGCGGAGCGCGTCGCGGAAATCACGGTCGTTCCAATAGCGCGCATTGATTTCATCGGTCAGGTCGAGACCGTCGACGGGCGGCTCGCCGCCCTGGATCGACGCGAACTCGACCGGGATGCCGGCCACGTCGAGTTCAGCGAGCGGATGCGTTACTTCGCCGAGGTAAAAGCCGGTCGGCTCGCCGGTCGAGCCTTTCGTCGCGTGGCTCGTGAGGACGAACAGCACCGACAGATCGTCGCGGTCACGGTGTTCATCATTCATGGTCTGCTCCTTGATTTGCGTGGATGACCCAACGACGCAGTCACAATGCCGCCACTGTATTTGGATCAATCAAGGAGATAAACTTGGTTGAAAGTAAATCTTTTGTTCTTCGGAGGACAAGATGGCGAGAAGATTCGACCATCTCGGTGATGTGGAAGCATTCGTCACGGTGATCGAAAAAGGTTCCATGACCGCGGGCGCGGTTGCACTCGGCAGCACGCCTTCTGTCCTGAGCCGGGCCATTACGCGTCTGGAGACCCGGCTGGGCGTGCAGTTGCTGCGCCGGTCGACTCGACGGTTGAGCCTGACGGAGCATGGGCGGCTCTATCTGGAGCAATCGCGGGCGGCGTTTGCGCTGATCGACGACGTCGAACGGGCCATCCAGGGACATGGCGGCACGTTGACAGGTCATGTCCGGCTCAGCGTACCGACGACGTACGGACACTATCGTCTGCCGCCGGTGCTTAGACGGTTTACCCAGGAACATCCTCACGTTCGCGTGGAACTGAATATCGCGAACCGGAACGTGGATCTGGTGGCCGAAGGTTTCGACCTCGCGATTCGCCTGGGCGAATTGCCGGACAGCGGCCTCGTCGCGCGCAAGCTCGAGGACGCGGCGCTGTGCCTCGTCGCGTCGCCCGGGTACGTGGCCGCGGCCGGCATGCCGGAAAACGTGGCCGACCTCGAGCAGCATCTTTGCTTGCCCTTCATGCTGCCCAGCAGCGGCCGTATTGCGCCATGGGTGTTCCGGGAAGGCGATCACGACGTGGATTGGCTACCGCCTTCGAATGTCGCGGTCTCCGACGACGTACTGGGTGTCGTATCGATGGCGCTGAGCGGCGCCGGCATCTGCCAGACCTATGACTTCATCGTTCAGGACCGAATCCGGGATGGCAAGCTCGTGGAAGTGCTGCCCCGTCTGCGAGGGCGCACACGGCCGTTCTCGGTCATCTATGCGCCGCATCGCCGCCTGTCTGCCGCTTCCCGTGCGCTGATCGACATGCTGATCGCGTCAGCCGCCGCCGCTTGACCCGATTGCGACACGGGTCCACCAACGACATCGCATAGCGATTCATCCTGCTTGGCAGCCGTGAGCGCATCGCACTGTTCGACTGCGCCGCCTCCTCCGAGATACGCAGGAAGGGCACGTCTGATTCGAAGCTGACAGCAGTTAGCACGGCCGCGCGAAGCATGGACAATCCGCAATACAGCAGCCCAGGCTGAATCCCCTTTTGCATGGACCACTGGAGGCGCACCGCAAAGAGGCGCTCGGCGTAACCGTTTCAGCTTGCAACCGCCCATCGTACTTGCATTGGCTTGAGAGCCCGTTGTGGGTCGGCTTCGGCCGACCGCATCAGGCGGCAGTCGGCCAGGAGCGGCCGGTCGACAAGAGTGCGTGAATCGTCGACAATCCGAGCAACCAGCCTAGTTCTTAATGCCGACAACAAAGGTGGCCCATCCCGCGGACCATCAATAAAACACTCTCGCAAATGCTGTTTAACAAAAGACCCGAATTTCGACGCCGACCGCCGAGTCCGTATCGCGAAGGAAGTCTGGTCAATCGTGCGACCATGCTGTTCTCGTGGCTAGGTCGGGGAATATTCGGTCTCTTAAGCATTGTCTTGTTACTCGCGACGGCAGTGGCAGCGCCTGGAGCGGACTTGCCAACATCGAAGAAAGGGTGGTTCGCATTGGCTGCCATCATCGGTGGTGGCGTCCTTATTTGTATTGTTGTAGTTCGCTGGCTGCACCTTCCGGTTACTCAGAAAAGGTAATATTGCTTTTTTGCATAGAGACGCTTGCGAGGGATGCTGGACCTCATGAGGCTGAGTGCGGCCATGAAGCGTCGTTTGTCAATGTCAAAGAAGGCCCGACACTCAGATGTCGGCATCGCTCCGTTACTGGCCGTTTCCCTCCTTGGCCCCGAACGGCGTCAAGCCCCAAATAGCGGTCGAGTATCGTGCCGCTTTAGTCGCAGCCGATGGCAACGCACTGGCTGGAGACGTCAGATGCCGCGAAGCCCTAGTCAGGTTATCGGCGAGAAGTATCATCTCAAGCAAAAAAAATGACCCTGTCCTCGTTTATCATTTGCGCCACCACATGCGACCAAAGAAAAGGTAGGCGACTATGGACCAGATCATGCTGCATACATTTGAGTCTGACGTTGACAGGATCGCAGAGAAGTTGATCGAAGCATTTTCCCTGAAATTCGAGGGAGCCGCCGCGAAACTCAACGACTCGCTCATTCGCTGGCTTGACTATCGCCTTCGTTACATTGATCCGAAACCCCGAGAGATTGTACGTTCGATCGGGTTCGACAGTCGTGTACCGGCCGAAGCAAACCAAGCGCTCTCCAATTTTATTCGCATTGCGGAAACCGGCGGCGATCTTAACCCCTATGTCACAAAGACCGTTAAGAGCAATGATTCGAGCGGCGCAAAGCGTCAAATACGAACCGATGGTTTGTGGGCTGACTGGAATATTCATCACGCTCATCTAACGGAAACGCCATTGGCAGCTGGCGCGGAGTTCTCTGATCGCTCCGACTGGCTATTGTTCTTTATCGCATTACCTACTCAGATTGGCCTTATCGACGTACGTTCTCACAATGAACCTGGAATATTTCAAGCGGTGAACCTAGTGGAGAAGGCGATCGAGTCCTGGTCCGACCATTTTGAGATGTATAGATTGAAAGGTGTAGCTGGACTTGCACGCCCTCCTGCTTCTGATGCAAATTCGATCAAGTCTCTTCGCGCTGGTGGTGTCGCTGGTTTGCTAGAAATCGCCGGTAAAGTCTATATGCCTCCAGGTTTTGGCGTGACAACCGCGGCCACTTCAACGCGCGTCTCGCTAGAGCGAAACAAGGTCAAGCAACTAGCGCGAGCTGTTGGCGATTTTCTTTCCTTCCATGGAGAACTCGTTCGTTCCTCTCTGGCGGAGGGTAAGCCTCATCCCACCTTGTCCCTTCGCGTATCCGACCACGGACGCCTCGTGGCCTATTCCGAGACTGAAAAGCGAACTGAAAGCATCCCCGCAAACGGACGGAGTACGGCTCGCACCGAACTTGAAGAAAGACTGCTGCCACAATGGACAGCTGACCGTTTGGTCGCCCACCTCGCGGCAGTCGGAAGCCCGACGGTGAAGTCAACGCACTGAACGGGAGCATTGACTGGGAAGCGTCGACAACGCCAGCCAGCGTACGACCGCTGCACATCCAAAAGCGACACTGGGCTGTAGACGAAATAACTGACCGCTGAGGGTCGGTTTGAGACGGTCCCGGGCTGCCGGGACCGCAGCTGGCCGGGTCCGGGAAGAGACATTTATGCATGGGAGTAAAATCGTCAACAATCGGCCGCCAGGTCTGGCGGCCGTTTTCGGTTTGCGAGACGAAGCGATGAAGGTAACGATTGCGTACATCGAAGAACCTCCGTTCGGCTGGACCGAAGCGGATGGCACCGCTACCGGTGCAGATATCGAGCTCGCTGGGACGATCCTGCGACAGATCGGCGTCACCAGGATCGAGCATTGCCTGACGACGTTCAGCGAATTGCTATCCGGCGTTGAAGAAGGTCGTTGGGACATGAACGTTCCTCTCTTTGTGACGCCGCAGCGTACCAATACTGTGGCGTTCAGCGTGCCGGTGTGGGGAATCGAGGACGGCTTTCTGGTTCGACCAGGAAACCCGAGAGCGCTCAGTAGCTATTCCTCAATCGCCGAATGTCCCGATGCGCGCCTCGGCATCATTGCCGGACAGGTACAGCATGATTCGGCGACGGCGTCAGGCGTAAGTCAGGAGCAAATCGTCATCTTCGAGCAACAAGCCGACGCGATCGTGGCCGTTCTCTCTGGCGCGATTGACGCATATGCGAGTACGGCCTTGGGAAATCGAATTGTTGCGAGCCGGATGGGCAACTCGGTGATCGAGGCCGTTGCGCACGAGCCGGAAATGAACGGCAGACAGCGGACGCCTCCGCTGGGAGCGTTTTCATTTAACCGAGAGAACGGGGATCTTTTAAAAGCGGTTAATCAGCAACTTCGTTCATATCTCGGTTCGCCAGATCATCGCGCTCGCATGGCGAGATTTGGGCTGACAGATAGTGAGATCGATCCAGCTGTCTTGAACGCAGGATAGGTCGGCTTTCGGCCACGAGGGGACCCTCGGTATTGACCCGCAGGTGACCGCTATGGGACGCCTGACGGACAAATTGGCTGAACAGCCTCTGACACGCTTTCGTCGTGCGCGATTCGAAGTGACGCACTGGAAACCGCCCGGTCTAGGCAGCCGGATTGCGCCTCAAGGAACGGGATCTCCGGCACTGGCAGCGCGCAGGCGATCAAAATCAAGAATAACGATTTCCCCGAACTTCAGATCGACGATACCCTGACTCTCAAGGTTCTTGAGTAGCTGGTTCGTCGTCTGCCGAGTAAGCGAAACCATTGAAGCCAAGGTATCTTGCGAGAGCCTTATCCTGCTCTGTTCCGCATTAATCCCTCCGTAGCCACCAGCGATCAGCAATAGGCGACTTGCCAGGCGCTGGGCGGCGGGTAACAGTATCATGGCTTCGTTGTTCTCAAAGGAGATCCGGATTTTTTGCGCCATCAACAAGCCAAAATGTCGCCAGTAAGTAGGATGAGCTCCAAGCAGGGTTTCCAATGCGGGACCGGGTACGTGAAGCACAAGAGTCTTACCGATTGCTGAGGCATCGTGCGGGCGAGGCAGTCCATCGAACATTGAGACTTCCCCAATCCAGGCGGTCGGGCCAAGTACGGCGAGCAACGCTTCTTTTCCATCCGCTCCGACGGTGCCGATCGACAATGCACCATCGAGAATCGCGTACAGGCCGAACGACCGTTCTCCTCGCCGATAGAGCGGTTGCCCCTTCTTTAATCGGACCAGATCAGAGCGAGCGACAAGATAGTCCTGAAGCTCGATCGGCAAATCCTTGAACCACGGTGTTGTTGCAAGTTGTGGTCGATAGCGTTGTACATCGGAATTCATACGATCCCAATCTGTCGGGTAGCTGATAGATATTAGCCTGCTTTGACGACATGATCGGGGCTCATATCTGACGGCGCGGGAAGGTGATCGCGGGCGTCAGCCCTGTTCGAGCGGCCCGAGTGGCAGCGATGGCAAAACGCCTGGGTATGCCGTCACACGCGAGCTGAACGAATGACTCCCTCGAGGAACATAGTCGTGGAACATAAACATATTCCGGGTCTTGTCGATGTCATCAAGGTGGATCAGCCTGCCGACATCCTTCAAATCGCGCGTGATGGCACGCTAGACCGCGCCTTTGGGACGGGCAAGCCGTTTCTCAACAGTCTGTTGGTCCGCCGCATACTCGGGGTGCTGTCCCTCAAAGGTCATCGATTCCCGACGATGAGCGCGAGAAAGGCAACTGGACGCGAGATCCAACAGGACGCGTTGTGGCAAAGACTCAATGCCATCGCACCGGATATCCGCACCGCTCCTGCCGACCTGGAGCCATTGGCAGCGTGGGTTCGCGACACAAACACCAACGTTGCAGTCGGGCCGCTTGTGCAACAGGTCATAGGCCGTTTATTCAGTCCCACCTTTGAAGCTGGCGAGGCCACCTGGGCCGCCGCTGAAGTGATTGCTGCATCGCTTGCGCCGGGGAATGCGCTGCGCAATCTGGTCTGGCAAGTGACCGGCAAGGTGACGCGTGCCAAGGCGTTACTCGCTTCGATGGTCGGTGGTGACCTTGCAGGCGTCCACGCGGTCGGCGTAGCAATACACAATGTCGTAAAAGGCCTGAATCAAATGCGTGGTCTTTATCTCGACGCCGCGGTGCGGCAGACACTCACGCCCGAGATGGCTAGCCGTCGCTGCCTTTTCGCCCCGGCCGTGGTCCTTCGTCAAGCGACAGAGGGGGGAACGGTCGGTGGCTGCCCCTACTCTGCGGGTACGCTTCTGCTGTTGGAACGTATGCGGTCTTTTAACAACGCCCCTCAGCGGTTGAGGGCGGCAGGCATTCTCCAAGGCATGAGATCGGCATAGTCGTCGGCAGTTGCAG
>NZ_JBNCAB010000131.1:0-13829 GCF_049805555.1 Burkholderia sp. DN3021
GCCCAACGCGGCCGCGCCCGCCAGGCGGCGCGGCGCGATCGGCCGCATGCGCCGGCCATGCGCGTAGCGCTGGCGGCGGCGTCCGTAGCGTTCGAGCACGATCATGCCGACGACGATCGCGAGCATCGCGAGCGCGATCTGCGCGGCGCCGGCGAGATCGGAGCGCGTGATCCACGTCGTATAGACGGATACGGTCAGCGTCTGCACGCCGAGGAATTCCGACGCGCCGATGTCGTTCAGCGTTTCGAGCAGCGCGAGGCTCACGCCGACCGCGATCGCCGGCCGCGCGAGCGGCACGACGACGCGCCAGAACGTCGCGACGCGCCCCGCGCCGAGCGTGCGCGCGGCTTCGAGCAGGCTCGCGGACTGCGTGACGAACATCGCGCGCGTGCTCAGGTACACATACGGATACAGCACGAAGCCGAGCACGAAGATCGCACCGGGCAGCGAGCGCAGGTCGGGCAGGCGGAACTGGCGCGGGCCGTCGAAGCCGAGCAGCCAGCGGATCGCGCCCTGGACGGGGCCGATCGGGTGCAGCAGGTCGAGATACGCGAACGCGACGATATAGGTGGGGACCGCAAGCGGCAGCAGCAGCGCCCACGTCAGCATCCGGCGGCCGGGAAAGTCGTAGGCGGTGACGAGCCATGCGCAGCCCGTGCCGACGATCGACACGATCGCGCCGACGCCCGCGAGCAGCAGCAGCGTATTGACGAGCGCCTGCGGCAGCACGAATTCGGCGAGATGCCGCCAGTGCGCGAGATCGGCGTCGAACGCGGCGGCCACGAGCACGGCGAGCGGCGCCGCGACCGCCGCGGCGATCGCCAGCGCCGCGAGCAGCCACAGGCTGCCCGCGCTTGGTCGCAGGCGCGGCCGGTACGGCTGGCGGCGCGCGCCGGCGGGCGATGCGTCAGTTGTCAAAGCCGACCTTGTCGACGAGCTGGCTCGCCTGCTTGCGGTGCTTCGCGATGTCCGCCAGCGGCAGCGGATCGACCTTCAGCGTGCCGAAGCTCGCGATCACCGGGTCGAGCTTCACGTTCGCGCGCACCGGGTATTCGTAGTTCGCCTGCGCATACAGCGCCTGCGCTTCCGGCGACACGAGGTATTCGAGCAGCTTCACCGCGTTGGCCTTGTGCGGCGCGTGCTTCGCGACCGTCGCGCCGCTGATGTTCACGTGCGTGCCGCCGCTCTTCGCGTTCGCGAACGTCGGTCGCACGACCTTGATCGCGTCGCCCCACTTGCGCGCATCGGTGCCCGGCTCGGCGTTCTTCATGTGACCGACGTAGTACGCGTTCGCAAGGCCGACGTCGCAGATGCCGCCGAGGATGTCGCGCGCGACGTCGCGGTCGCCGCCCGTCGCCTTGCGCGCGAGGTTCGCCTTCACGCCGCGCAGCCACTTCTCGGTCGCGGCTTCGCCGTCGTGCGCGATCATCGCGGCGACGAGCGCCGTGTTGTACGGATGCTGGCCCGAGCGGATGCAGACCTTGCCCTTCCATTTCGGATCGGCGAGATCTTCGTAGCGGAACGCATCGACCTTCAGGTCCTTTTCGACGTACAGCACGCGGTCGCGCAGCGACAGTGCATACCAGTCGCCGTTCGCGCCCCGCAGGTTCGCGGGAATCGCGTCGTCGAGCGCCTTCGAGCGCACCGGCTGCGTGAGCCCGCCGTCGACGAGATCGAGCAGGTTGCCGACGTCGACCGTCATCAGCACGTCGGCCGGCGACTGCGCGCCTTCGGCCTTCACGCGCTCGAGCAGGCCGTCCTTCACGAACACCGTGTTGACCTTGACGCCGCTCTGCTTCGTGAACGCGTCGATGAGCGGCTGGATCAGCTTCGGCTCGCGGGTGGTGTACAGGCTCACTTCCTCGGCCGCATGGGCCAGCGGCGCGAATGCGGCGGCGGCAAGGGCGAGGGCGCCGGCGAGCGGCAGCAGGCGGGTGCGCGGATTCGACATGAAGACTCCGGTGGGGCAGGTGGACGAGGGGAGCGTTCCGGGGCGCGCCTGCCGCCCGAGCGATCCGGAACATTACAGAATGAAAGACTCTGGATTCTAGATCGAAATGGGAACGATTATCAAATGAAAGCTTGCGGCAAGCGGTAGGGAAGGCGGGGTCGGGGATCGGAAACGTGACGTCGCGGCGGGGGCGCAAGCGCGTAGAATGCCCGCTTCGACGAATTTGACGGAATCGCCCCGACCATGAACGATCAGCGCAAGAAGAACCCTGTCCGCAACGTGAGCATCCTGATCGTCGTGGCCGTGCTGCTCGTGATCGGGACGATCCTGTACAACGCGATTTCGCAGAAGCACGCGTACGACGAGGCCCATCCGGCCGAGGCGACGAGCGCGGCATCGCATTGACGTGCCGGTGCGCGGCCCGCTCGGGCCGCGTACGGCGTGCATGCGAAGGGGGGCAGCCCGCGGCTTCCGGCGCGGCAGGCGCCGCACGGAGCAGGGGAAGGAAGCGGGCGCCGAAACCGGCGCGCCGCGCGGGCAGGTCAGCCGTGCGTCAACGTGACGCAGGTGCGAACTTCGGGCGGATCCGCGCGTAGAACAGGGCCGCGAGCAGTGCGAGCCACGCTGCGCCGACATACAGCGCGACGCGCGTATCCTCGAACCAGCCGAGCATCACGATCACGAAACCCATGAATGCGATCGTCAGTGCCGGCGCGACCGGCCACAGCGGCACCTTGAACTTCAGCGCCGCGACTTCGGTGCTCGACAGGCGGCGGCGCATCGCAACCTGCGACAGCAGGATCATCAGCCACACCCACACCGTTGCGAACGTCGCGATCGCCGCGACCATCAGGAACACGTCCTTCGGCATCAGGTAGTTGAGCAGTACGCCGACGAGCAGTGCACCGGCCATCACGAGCACCGTGACCCACGGCACGCCGTGCCGCGACGTCGTCGTCAGCACGCGAGGCGCCTGGCCCTGCCGCGCCATCCCGAACATCATCCGGCCCGCGCCGAAGATATCGCTGTTGATCGCCGAGATCGCCGCGCTGATCACGACCAGGTTGAGAATCGTCGCGGCCGATTTCACGCCGAGCGCCGAGAAGATCTGCACGAACGGGCTGCCGTCGCCGCCGACGCCCGTCCACGGGCTGATCGACATCAGCACGACCATCGTCAGCACGTAGAACAGCAGGATGCGCGCGGGCACCGCGTTGATCGCGCGCGGAATCACGCGCTCCGGGTCCTTCGCCTCGCCGGCGCTCATCCCGATCACCTCGATCCCGCCGTACGCGAAGATCACGACCGACAGCGACGCGATCAGCCCGCCGATACCGTTCGGCAAGAAGCCGCCATGGTTCCACAGGTTCGCGAACGTCGGCACGTCGGCCGAATGGCCGAAGTGCATGCCGGTCAAGAGGATCGCGACGCCGCCGCCGATCATCGCGACGATCGCGCCGACCTTGATGATCGACAGCCAGAATTCGAGCTCGCCGAACACCTTCACGTGGCACAGGTTCAGCCCGCAGATGATCGCGACGACCGCGAGCACCCAGATCCATTGCGGGACATCCGGAAACCAGAAGCCCATGTAGATGCCGAACGCGGTGATGTCGGCGATCGCGACGATCACCATTTCGAGCGTGTAGGTCCAGCCCGTGACGAATCCCGCGAACGGGCCGAGGTTCTCGGTCGCGTAGTGGCCGAACGAGCCGGCGACGGGTTCGCGCACGGCCATCTCGCCGAGCGCGCGCATCACCATGTAGACGGCCGCGCCGCCGAGGATATACGCCAGGATCACGGCCGGGCCCGCGAGCTGGATCGCGGACGCCGAACCGTAGAATAGGCCCGTGCCGATCGCCGAGCCCAGCGCGAGAAAGCGGATGTGCCGCGCGCTCAGGTGGCGCTGCAAGTTTTTCATCGAGTCTCCGATATCGTTATGCGACGGGCCGGGCGAGCGGGACCGGTCCGACTGCGTCAAGTTGTATATACAACTTGAATGTGAACGAATGATAACAAGCCGGGCCCGGTAACCGGAATCGGGTATTCCCTGACTGGCGCGACGCGCGGAATAGGGCGTGGGGCGGTCGCGCGGCGGATGCGCGGGCCGCGTTGAGCGGGTGGGTCATGCTTCGGGGTTCGTTGAATCGGGGAACGCCGGCGGCCGGGCCGCGGCGTGCGCGGGCCGGCCGCCGGCGGGAACGGTCGGGCAGGGTCAGGCGGGCAGGCGGATCACGCTCGCATCCTTGCGGATCAGCAGCGACGACGCGAGCATCTGCTTGCACTGGTGCGCGAGCACCTTCAGGTCGTGCGTGAGTTCGGCGCCGACCGCAGCGGATTTTTCCGCGGACACGACCATCGCGTCGAGGTCGCGCGTGATCTGCTTCGACGCTTCGAGCTGATCGGCGGGCGGCGGCTCGCCGGCCTCGGCCTTCTCGAGATTGTCGAGCACGGCCGCGAGGCCGCGCTGCAGCGCGTCGTCGTGGACGAGGCCACCGTCAGTCGAGCACGCGTTGCGGATCAGCGGCGCGGCGGCCGTGATCTGCGCACCGAGCACGTGCGTCTGCACGAGCAGGTCGTTCAGCTCGGGCACGAAACGCTGGTGCGCCTTCGGCTCGATCATCATCCGCTGGAACGCCTGCCCGAGGTTCGCGAACGCGATATGCACGTCCTTGCGCGCGAGGCGGTAGCGGTAGTCGTCGTCGAGGCTCGTGGCCGGCGTCTCGACCGCCGCGGCGATGACCGGCACCACGGCCGCGCCGTCGGCGGTGGTCACGGGCGGCGGCGACACACCGCGCCCGACGCGCCACACGGCCTCGAAATACTTGCGGGTCGCCGTGAGCATGTCGGCGACCTGCTTGCCCATCAGCCGGTATTCCCAGTACGGGAACAGCCGGCTCGCGGCGATCGCGATCATGCAGCCGACCACGGTGTCGATCGCGCGCTCGCCGATGATCCGCATGCTGCCCGGCGCGAGCAGGTGGAACATCAGCAGCACGTACGACGACGTGAATACGACGCTCGCCGCGTAATTGAACAGCAGCAGGCTGTAGCTCATCACCATCGACCCGAACATGATCGCGATCAGCAGGTGCGGCTCCTTCACCGTGTAGATCAGCGCGATGCTCGCCGCGCAGCCGATCAGCGTGCCGACGATACGCTGCGCATTGCGCTGCTTGGTCAGCGAATAGCCGGGCTTCAGGATGATGATGGTCGTCATCACGATCCAGTACGCGTTCGTGAGCGGCAGCAGCCGGCCGAGCCAGAAGCCGACCGCCACCGCGATCGTCACGCGCAGCGCGTGGCGCAAGCTCGGCGAGCTCATGTTCAGGTTCGAGAAGATCAGCAACGGCGACATCCGGCGGCGCTGCAGGAAGCGCGTGAGCGCCTTGTCGATCTTCAGTTCGGTTTGCTGCGGATCGGCGTGGCCCGACAGGTTGCGGCGCATCCGTTCGATCAGGCGCGTCGCGCTCCAGATGCGCCGGAACGTCGCGAGCACGGCCGCATACGCTTCCGCGTTGGTGGCCGCGAAGTTCTTCTTGCGCATCAGCTCGATCTCGTACTCGATCGCGCGCAGTTCGGCTTTCACGCTGATCCGCGAATGCGGCGCGCGGTTTTCGAGCACCGCGAGGCCGATCTCCTCGAGATCGGCGGCCGCCTTGCGGATCAGGTCGCGGTAGAAAATGATCAGATCCGAGCCGCCGAACGTGTTGCGCACGAGCGGGTAGTCGGTGTGCGCGCCGACGAACAGCTCGTGCAGGTCGACGCTGTTGATGAACAGGTTGTACATCGTCGTGCGGCCGGGATCGAGCTTGCCGCGCCGCAGCTTCGGCAGGTTGCGCAGCACGATGTCGCGCGCGGTTTCCTGCGTTTCGACCGCGGTGATCTGCCGCGCGACGAGATTGCGGTAGCACTCGTCGAGATCGGCATCGAGGTCGTAGAACTGCGCGCGCGCGAGCAGGTAGTCGGCGCACGCGAACAGGCTTTCGGCCAGCGCCTGCTGCTCGATCCGGCGCGCCTGCCAGCGCGACACGAGCGTGGCCCAGTACGTATACCAGAGGCCGCCCGCGAGAATCCAGCCGGCGTTGACGAACGCCTGCAGCGGCGTGAATTGCTCCTCGAGCGTCATCACCATCATGAACAGCGTCGCGAAGCTGATCTGCGGCCAGCGGTTGCCGTAGACGACGATCAGCGACAGCACGAACGTGAGCGGCACGATCGTGAGCCACAGCGCGAAGATGTTCGGTGTCGCGAGGCCGGTGGCGAGCGCGGCCAGGAAGCCGATCACGCTGCACGCGAGCATTTCGTTGTGCTTGTACTTGAGCGGGCCCGGCATGTCGACGACGCATGCGCCGAGCGCGCCCGTCGAGATCGTGAAGCCGAGCTCCCGGTTGTGAAACACGATCAGGCACAGCACGGCCGGCAGCGAAACGCCGACCGCGATCCGCAGGCCGCCGAAAAAGTACTGGCTGTAGAGAAACTTTCTGATTTCGACCGAATAGCGCATCGATGGGCTGAATGGCAGACGAAGAGGCCCGGGGGCGGCGTATTTGACTGGCGACGAGTCTATCGTATTTCGCGGTCCGCAAAACCTGGCTTTCCGGCCGAGGCTCGCGGCGGCGGCCCATTTGCTATCCTTGGGGACCCTGTTCGCCCGGCCCGGCCGGCGCGAGGTTCCGACGCCCGCCTCATGCTCCATCTCTTCTATTCGAATCGTCACGAAACGCTGGCCGACGCGCTGCTCGAGGATCTGGCCGCGTTTCCGGCCCGCAACGGCCCGTGGGCGCCGCAGCAGGTCATCGTGCCGAGCGCGGCGCTGCGCCGCCGCCTCGAGCTCGACATCGCCGCGCGCAACGGCGTGTGCGCGAACGTCGAGTTCACGTATCTCGCGCAATGGCTGTGGGCACAGATTGGCCGCGTGCTGACGGTGCCCGCGCGTTCGCCGTTCGCGCCCGACCGTCTCGTGTGGCGCTGCTACCGGCTGTTCGCGCAGGCGGCCGACGGCGCGCCGTGGCTCGCGTCGCCGCGGCTCGCCGCGTATCTGTCCGCCTCCGACGACGCGATGCGCTACGAGCTCGCGCATCGCGTCGCGGCCGTGCTCGATCATTACCTGACCTATCGCCCCGAATGGCTGGCCGCATGGCAGGCCGGCGAGTCGGTGCTCGCGGGCGACGGCGCGCCGCGCGGGATCGGCGACGCCGCGCGCGACGACGAGCGCTGGCAGGCCGCGCTGTGGCGCGCGCTGCTCGCGGAACTGAGCGACAGCGGCACGCCGCCCGCGCACCGCTTCCTGGTCGACGCGCGCCATCTCGATGCCGATGCCGTCGCGCGTGCCGACTGGCCGGAATCGGTCAGCGTGTTCGCACTGCCGACGATGCCGCCGCTGCACGTCGCGCTGCTGCGCGAGCTGTCGCGCTGGATCGACGTGCGCGTCTACGCGCTGAACCCGTGCCGCGAATTCTGGTTCGACATCGTAACCGCCGCGCATGCCGAGGCGCTCGATGCGGCCGGCCGGCTCGACTACCAGGAAGTCGGCCATCCGCTGCTCGCCGAGTGGGGCCGGCAGACGCAGGCGCAACTGCACATGCTGCATGAGCTGACTGAAAGCGCCGCGTCGGGCGATGCGTCGCGTTTCGTCGAGAATCCCGCGCCGACGTGGCTCGCGCGCGTGCAGAACGCGATCCTCGAGCTTCAGCCGGAGGCCGATGCCGGCGATGCGCCGGCCGAACGCGGGATCGAGGTGCACGTGTGCCACAGCCTCGCGCGCCAGCTCGAGGTGCTGCACGACCGGCTGCTCGCGTGGTTCGATGCCGACGCGAGCCTGCAGCCGTCCGACGTGCTCGTCGCGGTGGCCGATCTCGCGGCGGCCGGGCCGCTGATCGATGCGGTATTCGGCACGGCCGGCGCCGGCGGCGCGCGCGTGCCTTACCGGATCACCGGCCTGCCGCCGTCGCAGGCAAACCCGGTCGCGCGCGTGCTGCTCGACTGGCTCGCGCTGCCGGAGCGGCAGGTCGGCGCGCCGGAGCTGGTCGAATGGCTGCGCGTCGATGCGGTGGCTGCGCGCTACGGCATCGATGCGGCCGCGCTCGAGACGGTGCAGACCTGGCTCGCGGCCGCCGGCGCGCGGCGCGGGCTGTCGCCGCGTGCGAGCGACGACGCGGCCGTGCCTGCGCCGCGCCATACGTTCTCCGACGCACTCGCGCGGCTCTTTCTCGGCTATGCGATGCCCGAAGGCGCGGCGCCGGTCGGCGCGTGGCTGCCGATCGAGGCGGCCACGGGCAGCGAGGCCGAACTGCTCGGCCGGCTCGCGCGTTTCACCGACGATCTCGACGGCTTCGCGCGGCGGCTCGCCGAATCGCACACGCCGCGCGGCTGGAGCGAGCTGTTCGCCGACACGCTGGCGCGCTTCTTCGATTCGGGCGCCGCGTATGCGGATGCGCTCGCGGGCGTGCGCGACGCGCTCGACGCGATGCTGGCCGCGATGACGGAGGGCGCGCCCGACGAGGCGCTGCCGGCGGCCGTCGTCCGCGCGGGGCTTGCAGCGGCGCTCGACGATCCGGCGCGCGGCGGGGTGCCGTGGGGCGGCGTCACGTTCTCGTCGCTGACGAGCCTGCGCGGCCTGCCGTACCGCGTCGTCTGCCTGCTCGGGATGGACGACGGCGTGCTGCCGAGCCTCTCGCGCGCGGACGAGTTCGACCTGATGGCCGTGTTGCCGAAGCTCGGCGACCGACAGCGCCGCGACGACGAGCGCAACCTGTTTCTCGACCTGCTGCTCGCTGCACGCGATCGGCTGCTGATCGCGTACACGGGACGCAGCATTCGCGACAACGCGCCGTTGCCGCCCGCGGCACTCGTCGACGAACTGCTCGACCATCTCGCGCTCGTCACGGCCGGGCCCGACGCGGCGCCGGACGCGGTCGATGCCGCGCGGCGCGCGTTCATCGTCGAGCATCCGCTGCAACCGTTCGCGGCCGCGTATTTCCAGCCCGGCAGCGGGCTCGTTTCCTATGACGCCGAGCGCGCGACGCTTGCGTCGCTGCTGGCCGCCGACGCGTCGCGCGACGGCTCGCGCGAACTGCCGTTCTTCGCGCAGCCGCTGCCGGCCGAACCGGTCGAGCCCGTCGCGTTCAGCGAATTCGAACGCTTCTGGCGGCATCCCGCGCGGGCGCTGTTGCGCGCACGTCTCGGCATCGTGCTCGCCGATGCGCAGGCCGAATTGCTCGACACGGAGCCGTTCGCGCTCGACTTCGCCGGCAGCGATGCGCTCGCCGAGCGTGTACTGCCGCTCCTGATCGAATCGGATGATGGGGCCGCGCACGATCATGCGCTGCGCATTGCGGACGCGAGCCCCGAGTTGCCGGGCGGCGCGACGGGCGCCGTGTGGCGCGACCAGGCGCTCGGCTCGATGACTCAGCTTGCGTCGAACGTGCGCCGTGCGCTGGCCGACGGCATCGAGAGGCGGCCGTTTTCGCTCGTCATCGTGCCCGCGTGGCCCGATACGGAACAGGCGCTGTTCGGCGCCGACGACGCGATGCTGTCGGGCGACGCGGTCAGCGCACCGCTCGAACTGCACGGCACGCTGAACCGGCTGACGCCGGCCGGGCAGATCATCTACCGCTATGCACGGTCGAGCGCGCGCGACTACCTGTCCGCGTGGCTCGCGCATCTTGTCTACTGCGCGGTCGAACCGGGCGGCCCGCGCCGCACGCTGTGGTTCGGCAGCGGCGGTGCGTTCGAGCTGACGCCCGTCGCGGCGCCGCTCGAACGGCTCGCGCCGCTTGCCGCGCTGTTTCGCGCAGGGCGGCGCATGCCGCTGCGGTTTTTCCCGCGCAGTGCGTGGGCGAGGGTGTCCGACGGCGAAGCCAAGGCCGCGAGCGTCTGGATCAACGAGCGCGTCGTGAGCGAAGCCGACGATCCGGCCATCGCGATCGCGTGGCGCGGCGCGCACGCGTCGCTCGACGAGCCGTTCGGCACGCTCGCGCGGCTCGTGTTCGAGCCGCTCGTCGAACATCTGAAGGAGGTCGCATGAGCGCCGTGTCGCAGCCGCAGCCGGCGCTCGAACTCGATGTGTTCGCGTGCCCGCTCGACGGCGTCAACCAGATCGAGGCGTCGGCCGGCACCGGCAAGACCTGGAACATCTGCGCGCTGTACGTGCGCCTGCTGCTCGAAAAGGATCTCGGCGCGGACGAAATCCTCGTCGTGACCTTCACGAAGGCGGCGACGGCCGAGCTGCACGAGCGGATTCGCGGCCGGCTCGCGCAGCTCGCGCACGCGCTCGATACGGGCGACGACGGCGGCGATCCGTTCATCGTGCGCCTGCTCGACACCACGCTCGGCGAAGACGGCGCGCTCGACCCCGAGACAGCCGCGAAGCGGATCCGGCGCGCACTGCGCGCGTTCGATCAGGCCGCGATCCACACGATCCATGCGTTCTGCCAGCGCGCGCTGCAGGAAGCGCCGTTCGCGGCCGCGATGCCGTTCGCGTTCGACATGGAGACCGACGATGCGTCGCTGCGCTTCGAACTCGCGGCGGACTTCTGGCGCACGCGCGTCGAACCGGCGGCCGCGCGCTGGCCGGGCTTCGCGACCTGGCTCGTCGAATCGGGCGCCGGCCCGGCCGCGCTCGATGCGCAGCTCGCGCGCCGGCTGAAAAAGCCGCTCGCCGCGCTGCGCTGGGACGGCGTGACCGAGCCGGACGAATCGGCCGAGGGCGCCGCGGCCGAATGCTTCGCCGAGGCGGCGCGGATGTGGGCGGCCGAACGCGACGCGATCGATGCGTTGCTGCGCACCGCGCAGCCCGCGCTCAACCAGCGCTCGCACAAGCCCGATGCGGTTGCCGATGCGCTCGACGCATGGGCCGCGCATTTCGCGCAGGGCGACGCGACGGCCGCGCTGCCGAAGGCCGCACTGAAGCTCACGCGCACCGCGCTCGTGAAAGCGACGAAAAAAGGCGGCGCGACGCCCGAACACGCGTTCTTCGACGTGGCCGACGCGCTCGAAGCGGCCGTGGCGGCAGCCGAGGCAACGCAGCGCGCGCGCTGGCTCGCGCTGATCGCCGAATGGCTCGACATGGCGCCCGGCGAGTTGGCCGAGCGCAAGCGTACGCGGCGCGTCGTGTCGTTCGACGATCTGCTCGCGAACCTGTATCACGCGCTGCATGCGCATCCGTGGCTCGCCGACACGCTGCGTGCGCGCTATCCGGCCGCGCTGATCGACGAGTTCCAGGATACCGACCCGCTGCAGTTCGCGATCTTCAACCGGATCTTCGCGCCGGGCGGGCCGCTGTTCCTCGTCGGCGATCCGAAGCAGGCGATCTACAGCTTCCGCGCGGCCGATCTGCATACCTATCTTGCGGCGCGCGCGAGCGCGAGCGCGTGCTACACGCTCGCGGTCAACCAGCGCTCGACGCCCGCGATCGTCGATGCGTGCAACCGCTTCTTCATGTCGAATCCGCGCGCGTTCGTGCTCGACGGGCTCGACTATTACGCGGTGCGTGCCGGCACGCGCGTGCGTGCGCCGTTCGTCGACGAAACCGATCCGGGCCCGGCCGGCGATTTCCGGGTCTGGGCGCTGCCGGGCGGCGAAGGCACGCTGCTCAAGCGCGATGCGCAGGCGCAGGCCGCCCAGGCTTGCGCGGCCGAGATCGCGCGGCTGATGCGCGGCGCGCGCGAAGGGCACGTGCGGCTGGGCGACACGCCGCTGTCGCCGGGCAACATCGCGGTGCTCGTGCAGACGCACCGGCAGGGCAGCCTCGTGAAGCGCGTGCTCGCCACGTGGGGCATCGGCAGCGTCGAACTGGCGCAGGCCTCGGTGTTCTCGACCGGCGACGCCGAGCAGCTCGAACGCGTGCTGGCGGCGATCGATGCGCCGGGCGACCTGCGGCGTCTGCGTTCGGCGCTCGCGGCCGACTGGTTCGGCCTCGATGCCGGCGCGCTGTGGCGGATGGAACAGGGCGACGGCGATGCGTCGCACGAAGCGTCCGCGGCCGACAGTGCCGACGCGATGAGCTGGGTCGAACGCTTCTCGCGGTATCGGCTGCTGTGGCGCGAGCGCGGTTTCGCGGTGATGTGGCGCACGTTCGCGCGCGAGCTGCGGATCGCCGAGCGGCTGATGGCCGGCGCGGACGGCGAGCGCCGCGTGACCGACATCAACCACCTGGCCGAACTGACGCAGGCACGCGCATCCGCGCAGCCGGGCATCGCGCCGACGCTGCGCTGGCTCGCCGCGCAACGGCTCGACGGCGGCGGCGAGGAAGCGCAGTTGCGTCTCGAATCCGATCGCAACCTTGTACAGATCGTGACCGTGCACAAGTCGAAGGGCCTTGAATACGCGATCGTGTTCTGTCCGTTCCTGAACGACGGCGGGCTGCGCGAGCCGCCTTCGTCCGCGCTGCCCGATGCGCGCGAATATCACGACGACGCGGGCGACGCGGTGCTGCATTACGGCTGCGACGACGAGGCGGCCGCGCACGCGGCGCGGCAGGCGATGCGCGAGCAGGCCGCGGAACGCGCGCGGCTCGTCTACGTGGCGCTCACGCGCGCGGTCTATCGCTGCTATGTCGTCGCCGGGCCGTACCAGTCGTCGCGCTCGACGCGCGAAGCGCGGCGCAGCGTGCTCAACTGGCTCGTCGCCGGTGCCGGCCAGTCGTTCGACGCGTGGCTCGACGAGCCGCCCGACGAAGCGGCGCTCGATGCCGCGTGGCTTGCGCTCGCGGGCGGCCCCGTGAGCGTCGCGCCGCTGCCGGTGCCCGCGCGCCGCGAGCGTCTCGCGGCCGGGCACGACGCGTCGCAGACGCTCGCGGCGCGCCATGCGACGCGCGTGCTGCGCGATGCGTGGCGGATGGCGAGCTTCAGTTCGCTGACCGCGTCGATGGCGCGCGAGGAGGCCGGCGTCGCGGTCGTGCCCGACGACGAGCTGCGGCCCGATCACGATGCGCTTGCCGCGGCGATGCCGGACGGCGAGCTCATATTGGCCGATCCGGCTGCGCCCGAACCGCCGGACGACGACATCCTCGTGTTCCCGCGCGGCGCGGCGGCGGGCGAGTGCCTGCACCGTCTGTTCGAACTCAGCCGGTTCACGGAGCCCGAGTCGTGGCACAAGGCCGCGCTCGGCGCGCTGCACGACCGGCCGGTCGAGGCCGAGCCCGAACTCGCGACGCGCCTGCCGGCGATGATGGTGCGGCTCGTCGACGATGTGGTGCGCACCGAGCTCGTGCCGGGCATGCGGCTCGCCGATCTCGATCCCGCGAAGCGGCTCGACGAAATGGGCTTCCTGTTTCCGGCACCGTCGCTCGACCTGACGGCGCTGCGCCGGCTGCTGATCGCGCACGGCTACCCGGACGTTGCACTGGAGGCGGGCATGCTCGCCGGATTCATCAAGGGTTTCATCGACATGATCGTCGAACACGACGGCCGCTTCTGGATCGTCGACTGGAAGTCGAACCATCTCGGCACGACGCCGGACGCCTACGGCCCGCACGCGCTCGACGTTGCGATGGCCGATCACGCGTATCACCTGCAGGCGCTGCTCTACACGGTCGCGCTGCATCGCTACCTGCGCGGGCGGCTGCCCGATTACGACTACGACACGCATATCGCGGGCTACCTGTACCTGTTCGTGCGCGGCGTGCGGCCTGACTGGCGCAGCGGCGGCCAGCCGGCCGGCGTGCATGCGCGGCGGCCCGAACGCGCGCTCGTCGACGCACTCGACCGGATGATGGAAGGGGGCCGCGCATGAATGCATCCGACGACACGCTCGAGTTTACCGGCGGCCTCGTCGCGCGGCTGCCCGAGCCCGCCGACTTCGGCATCGCGCTCGCGGAAGGCTTCGCGCGCCGCATCGGCGACCTCGCGCGGCGCGCCGGCGCACCGGCCGCGGC
>NZ_JBNCAB010000132.1:0-13531 GCF_049805555.1 Burkholderia sp. DN3021
GGTGTGAGGTTTGGTGCAGACGAACCACGAGGCCGTCCGGCCCCCGCCGCGGAGGCTGGGGGGGCGGTGGGGGGGGGGGGGGGGGGGCCCCGCGCCCCCCCGCCCCCCCCCCCCCCGCCACAGGTTCTCGACGAAGCGCCGGTCGTCGTCGGACAGCACCGAGCGCTGGCCCGGCAGCCCGGCGCCCATGTAGCCCATCTCGCGCCCACCCATCGCGTTCGGCTGGCCCGTCAGCGAGAACGGCCCGCTGCCGGGGCGGCAGATGCGGCCGGTCGCGAGATGCAGGTTGCAGATCGCGTTGGTGTTCCATACGCCGTGCGTGCTCTGGTTGAGCCCCATCGTCCAGCAGCTCATCCACTCCGGCGCATCGCCGATCCATTGCGCGGCCGTGCGCAGGTCGGCTTCCGCGAGCCCGGTGATTTCTGCGACGCGCTCGGGCGTGTAGTCGGCGAGGAACGCGGGCATCGCGTCCCAGCCTTCGGTGTATGCGTCGATGAACGCGCCGTCGGTGCGGCCGTTCGCGTGCAGCAGGTGCAGCAGCCCGTTCGTCAGCGCGAGATCGGTGCCGGGGCGGATCTGCAGGAACAGGTCGGCCTTGTCGGCCGTGCCGGTGCGGCGCGGATCGACGACGATCAGCTTCGCGCCGGCCTTCACGCGATCCATCATCCGCAGGAACAGGATCGGATGGCAGTCGGCCATGTTCGCGCCGATCACGAAGAACAGGTTCGCGCGATCGAAGTCCTGGTACGACCCGGGCGGGCCGTCCGCGCCGAGCGACTGCTTGTAGCCGGTGCTCGCGCTCGCCATGCAGAGGCGCGAGTTCGACTCGATGTTGTTGGTGCCGACGAAACCCTTCGCGAGCTTGTTGACGAGGTATTGCGCCTCGATCGACATCTGCCCCGACACATAGAACGACAGCGCGTCGGGGCCGTGCGCATCGAGCACCGCGCGCAGGCGGCGCGCGGTCTCGGCGATCGCGTCGCGCGCCGGCAGCGGCACGAGGTCGTCCTCGCGCGCACGGCGCACGAACGCGCGGTCGAGCCGCCCGGAGCGGCGCAGCGCGACGTGCGCCGACGAACCCTTTGTGCACAGTCGCCCGAAGTTGGTCGGATGGTCGGCGTCGCCGGACACCTTGACGACTTCGCCATCCTCGACGTGCAGCACCATCCCGCAGCCGACGCCGCAGTACGGGCACACGCTCTTGACGGGGGTGGCGGTCATGCGCGCTCCGGGGCGGTCAGGCCGCGATCCACACGAAGCCGTCCTCGACCCGCGACGGATACGCGCTCACCGACTGCTCGGGCGCTTCGAGGCATTCGCCGGTGCGCAGGTCGAAATGCTGCTTGTACAGCGGCGATGCGACGACGACGCGCTCGCCGAGGCTGCCGATCAGCCCGCGCGACATCACGGCCGCCTGCGACACGGGATCGACGTTGTCGATCGCGAACACGCCGCCGTCTGCGTGCGCGACGTGAAACACCGCGACCTGCTCGCCGTTGACGAGTGCGCACACGCCGGTGTTCGGCACGATGTCGTCGAGCGGGCACACGCGGGTCCAGGACAGCGGAAGACGATCGTTCATGATGGGCTCCTTGGAAAAGACGCTGGTGTCGGTCAGGGTCAGACGGTTGCGGATTCGGTCACGGCCTGCGTCGCGCTTGCGGCGACGACGGGAATCGTCACGGGCTTGCCGCGCACGCGCTCGTCGGGCGTCGCGGGGCGAATCTGGCCGCGCGTCTCGACGAACGCGATGTTCGCGTCCGGCGCGTCGCTGTTCACGAAGTGGCGGAAGCGCTTGCGCGTGTCGGGATCGGTGACGGCCTTCTTCCATTCGCACTCGTAGGTGTCGACCACGTGCTGCATGTCGGCTTCGAGTTCGGCCGCGATCCCGAGCTTGTCGTGCACGACCACGTCGGTCAGGTAGTCGAGCCCGCCTTCGAGGTTGTCGCGCCATACGCTCGTGCGTTGCAGGCGGTCGGCCGTGCGCACGTAGAACATCAGGAAGCGGTCGATGTAGCGAACCAGCGTAGCGCGATCGAGGTCGGACGCGAGCAGTTCCGCGTGGCGCGGCTTCATCCCGCCGTTGCCGCATACGTACAGGTTCCAGCCCTTCTCGGTCGCGATGATGCCGACGTCCTTGCCCTGCGCTTCCGCACACTCGCGCGTGCAGCCCGACACGCCGAACTTGATCTTGTGCGGCGCGCGCAGGCCCTTGTAGCGGTTCTCGAGGTCGATCGCGAAGCCGACCGAATCGTCGACGCCGTAGCGGCACCACGTCGAGCCAACGCACGACTTCACGGTGCGCAGCGCCTTGCCGTACGCATGCCCCGATTCGAAGCCGGCCGCGATCAGCTCTTCCCAGATCGACGGCAACTGCTCGACGCGCGCGCCGAACAGGTCGACGCGCTGGCCGCCGGTGATCTTCGTATAGAGTCCGTACTTCTGCGCGACCTGGCCGACCGCGATCAGCCCTTCCGGCGTGACCTCGCCGCCCGGCATGCGCGGCACGACCGAGTACGTGCCGTCGCGCTGGATGTTCGCGAGGTAGTAGTCGTTCGAATCCTGCAGCCCCGCGTGTTCCTTCTTCAGCACGAACTCGTTGAAGCACGACGCGAGAATGCCCGCGACCGCCGGCTTGCACACGTCGCAGCCGAGCCCGCGGCCGTGCTTCGCGAGCAGTTCGTCGAAGGTCGTGAGGCCTTCGACGCGGACCAGGTGGAACAGCTCCTGGCGCGAATGCGGGAAGTGCTCGCAGATATGGTTGTTGACCGCGAGGCCCTGCTTCTTCATCTCGGCCTTCATGATCTGCGTGACGAGCGGCACGCAGCCGCCGCACGACGTGCCGGCGCCCGTGCACGACTTCAGCGCGCCGAGGCTGGTCGCGCCGTCGGCGACCGCCGTGCAGATCCGCGACTTCGACACGTTGTTGCACGAGCAGATCTGTGCGCCGTCCGGCAGCGCGTCGACGCCGATCGCCTGCTTCGCCGCGCCGTCCGACGACGGCAGGATCAGGAATTCGGGCGACTCGGGCAGCTCGATGCGGTTCAGCATCATCTGCAGCAGCGTGCCGTATTCCGCCGCGTCGCCGACCATCACCGCGCCGTGCAGGAACTTGCCGCAGTCGGACACCACGAGCTTCTTGTAGACCTGCCGGCGCTCGTCCGCGTACTGATAGGTGCGGCTGCCGGCCGTCGTGCCGTGCGCGTCGCCGATGCTCGCGACGTCGACGCCCATCAGCTTCAGCTTCGTGCTCATGTCGGCGCCCGCGAACGCAGCCGCGCCCGTGCCGTCAGCGCTGCCTGCGAGCCGCTTCGCGACCACGCGCGCCATGTCGTAGCCGGGTGCGACGAGGCCGTACACCATGCCGTTCCACGCCGCGCATTCGCCGATCGCGTAGATGTCGGCGTCGCTCGTGCGGCAAGCGTCGTCGATCGCGACGCCGCCGCGCGGGCCGATGTCGAGCCCGCATGCACGCGCCAGTTCATCACGCGCGCGGATGCCGGCCGAGAACACGATCATGTCGGCATCGAGATGCGTGCCGTCGGCGAACGCCATCCGGTGCGTGCCTTCCTCGCCATCGACGATCTCGAGCGTGTTCTTGCCCGTATGCACGGTCACGCCGAGCGCCTCGATCTTCGCGCGCAGCATCCGGCCGCCGCCGTCGTCGACCTGCACGGCCATCAGGCGCGGCGCGAATTCGACGACGTGCGTGTCGAGCCCCATGTCGCGCAGCGCCTTCGCGCATTCGAGGCCGAGCAGCCCGCCGCCGACCACGACGCCGCGCTTCGCGTGCGTGCCGCACGCCTGCATCGCTTCGAGATCCTCGATCGTCCGGTACACGAAGCAGCCCGCGCGATCATGCCCCGGCATCGGCGGCACGAACGGGCGCGAGCCCGTCGCGAGCACCAGCTTGTCGTACGCGAGCGTTTCGCCCGACGCGAGCGTGACCGTATGCGCGGCGCGGTCGATCGATGCGACGCGCGCATTCAGGCGCAGGTCGAATTGAGGATGACGCTCGAAGAAGCCGGGTTCGACGAGCGACAGGTCGACCGCCGACTTGCCCGCGAAGAATTCGGACAGGTGCACGCGATCGTAGGCCGGACGCGGCTCCTCGCCGAGCACGGTGACCTGCAGCGCGCCCGTCGTGCCCGCTTCCGCCGCGACGCATTCGAGCAGCTTGTGGCCGACCATGCCGTGGCCGATGACGATGAGTTTCATGATGACGTTTCCTTCGGTCGATCAGTTCGCGACGCTGCCCGCGGCCAGCGCGCGGTCACGCAGCTCGGCCTCGCGTGCCTTGTGTTCTTCGCTGAAGCGCACGGCCATCGCGCACAGCGCGGTCGCGGTGACGGCCAGGCCCAGCAGGCTCAGCGTGTGCTGCACGTCGCCGATGCCCTTCAGCAGGAAGCTCGCGGCAACCGCGCCGACGTTGCCGCCCGCGCCGACGATCCCCGCGACGCCGCCGAGCGCCTTGCGGTCGATGAACGGCACCAGCGCGTAGGTCGCGCCGCAGGCCATGTGCGTGAAGAGGCCGAAGGTCAGCATCGCGACGAGTGCGATGCCGACGCTTTGCGCATGCGAGAACCAGATCAGCCCGAGCCCTTCGCCGATGATCAGCGCGCACAGCAGCGTCGCACGCACGTCGAGGCTGCGGCGCGCGGCGATCTTGTCGGACAGCCAGCCGCCGAGCGCGCGGGCGAACAGCGCGAGCAGCCCGAACATGCCGGCCGCGAGACCCGCATCCTTCAGCGACAGGCTGAAGTGATCGACGTAGTACAGCGCGGCGATGTTGTGGATGAACACCTCGACGCCGAAGCACGCGCCATACGTGACGAACAGCATCCACACGCGATAGTTGCCGCACGCGGCGACGAAGCTCGCCCAGCCGCCCTTCTTGCCGCTGTCGATCGTCACGCCTTCCTTGCGCAGCGCGACGAAGTCGCCTTGCGGGCAATCCTGCGTGAAGCGCCAGTACGCCCAGGCCATCACGAGCATCGCAGCGCCCGGCACGACCAGCGCGATGCGCCACGACGAGCCTTCGCCGAAGCCGAGCATCAGGCCGGCGGCGACCAGCAGCGGCATCAGCGCCTGCGTCGCGCCCGCGCCCGCATTGCCCCAGCCGGCCGTCGTCGCGTTCGCGGTGCCGACCACGTTCGGCGCGAACATCACCGACGTGTGGTACTGCGTGATCACGAAGCCCGCGCCGATCGCGCCGATGCCGAGCCGGCAGATCAGGAACGACCAGTAGTCATGCGCGAACGACACGGCGAACACGGGAATCGCGCCGAGCAGCAGCAGGCCGGCATAGATGCGGCGCGGGCCGAAGCGGTCGCACAGCGGGCCGACGAGCAGCCGCACGGCGATCGTCGCGGCCACCGCGGCGATGTTGATGTTGGCGACCTGTGCCGCCGTCAGATGAAATTCGCGTGCGATGAGCGGCATCAGCGGCGCGCATGCGAACCACGCGAAGAAGCACACGAAAAACGCCATCCACGTCAGGTGGAACGCGCGCATCGGCGCGGTGCGGAGGCTGAAGAGATCGATACGGGTAGCTTTGTCGGTCATGTCATCCGCCAAACGAAAAACGGCGTCCTGCGCACCCGGTCTCGTCGAGACCCGATGCGTAGGACGCCGTTGCCCATGAAGCCCGTTGCCGGGCGCGTATGTATTCGGTACTGCGGACGAATCGCCATTGACGCGTCCGAACCAGCTTACGCAAACGCCGTGCCATGTCGGCCCGAATCGCGCCGGTGGCCCCGCCGCGCAAGGCTCGCCGGCCAGCATGCGCCGCGCTCCGGCACGCGGCGCACGATGCGTCGTGAAGCAGCAAGGCACAGATGTGGTGCGCTGCAGCACTGTCGCCGTGCGACATTGCGGTGCGCACTGACGGGGCACGATGCACGCCGGCGCGGCATCGCGTCTCTCCGCGCTGCGTGCGCATTCATGCACGCGGCCGTCGCGCCGCGCTCCCGCCGCGCATCGCGCCGGTTGGCCCGGATATTGCTGAAGCTCATGCATCACACCGGCAACGGCGCCGGTGGGCAGTTCCCGCAAAACCATGCCCGTCGATCACGGCGGGCCCGTCAGGACAACGGCGTCCCTCCCGTGCGCGGCACGGCCGGATGCCGGTATGTTTCTACCGCCCGCCGCCGCCGCGCAGACAACGCGCTATCGACGGCCGCACGCACGCGGCACTGGAACACGACATGACGACAGGCAAAGTCACCTTGCTGGGCGCCGGCCCCGGCGACCTCGATCTCCTCACGCTGAAGGCCGTGAAAGCACTGGCCGCCGCCGACGTGCTGCTGCTCGACGACCTCGTCGCGCCCGGCATCGCCGAACTCGCCCCGCAGGCGCGCGTGATCCGCGTCGGCAAGCGCGGCGGCTGCCGCTCCACGCCGCAGGCGTTCATCGAGCGGCTGATGCGCCGCTACGCGCTGCGCGGCGCGCACGTGGTGCGCGTGAAGGGCGGCGACGCGCTGCTGTTCGGGCGGGCCGGCGAAGAGCTCGCGACGCTGCGCGCCGCCGCGATTCCCGTGGAGATCGTCAACGGCATCTCGTCGGGATTCGCGGCCGCCGCGAGCCTCGGCATCTCGCTCACGCACCGCGAGCACTGCCAGGGTGTCACGTTCGTCACCGCGCACCGCCAGGATCACGGCGAACCCGACTGGTCGCGGCTCGCGGCGACCGGCACCACGCTCGCGATCTACATGGGGATGAGCCGCGTCGACAGCATTGCGGCGGGCCTGCTCGCCGCGCTGCCGGCGTCGACGCCCGCCGCGGCCGTGCAATGGGCCGGCACGCCCGACGAGCGCCGCTGGACCGGTATGCTCGGCAATCTCGCGCGCGGCATCGACGAAGCGCGGCTCGGCAGCCCGGCGGTGATCCTCGTCGGCGGCGCGATCGGCGAGGCGGCCGTGCAGCACGAGGATGCCGCGCGCGACGCGGCGCTGGCCCGGGCTGCGTAGCATGCGCTGCATCACGCGGCGCCGGCCGCCCATCTCTTCCGAATCCATTGGCCGCGTTCGCGCCGGCCGCCGGTCGCGCACGCGCGGTATCGGAACCGCGTCCCGACTCGGCCGTCACATGCCGTTCGCGCGTCGCGCCGACCTTCCGCCGCTGCCGCTCGCCTCATGAGTGCGTCCGCCCTGCCCACCCGCCTGCGCGTGCTGCTCGTCACCGACACCGACAAGCCGATCGGCGAGCTCGGCGACGCGCTCGCGCGCCTCGGCTACGAGATGCTGAACGACGTCGCGACGCCCGCGCGCCTGCCGGCGGCCGTCGAGGAGCAGCGCCCCGATGTCGTGATCATCGATACCGATTCGCCGTCGCGCGACACGCTCGAGCAGCTCGCGGTGATGAACGCGACCGCGCCGCGCCCCGTGCTGATGTTCAGCCACGACGGCGACCAGGCGCTGATCCGCGCGGCGGTCGGCGCGGGCGTCAGCGCGTATCTCGTCGAAGGATTGTCGGCCGAGCGCCTCGCGCCGATTCTCGAAGTCGCGCTCGCGCGCTTCTCGCACGACGATGCGCTGCGCCGCCGGCTCGCCGACGTCGAGCGCGAACTCGCGGAGCGCAAGCTGATCGACCGCGCGAAACGCGTGCTGATGGACCAGCGCAGGCTGTCCGAGCACGATGCGTATGCAGCGCTGCGCAAGCGCGCGATGGATCAGGGCCTGCGCATCGTCGACGTCGCGCGGCAATTGCTCGACGCGTCACCCCAGTCATGACCGCCATGAATACTTCGCCTCCCGCCGCGCCGGAACGCGCACATCTTCGCCTCGGGTTCGTCGCGCTCAGCGATGCGGCCCCGCTGATCGTCGCGCAGCGCCTGAACCTCGGTGCGCCGCATGGCCTGACGCTCGAACTGAACCGCCAGCCGTCGTGGGCCGCCGTGCGCGACAAGCTGCTGAGCGGCGAGCTCGACGCCGCGCATGCGCTGTACGGGCTCGTCTGCGGGCTGCAGCTCGGCATCGGCGGCCCGCAGGCGGACATGGCCGCGCTGATGGTGCTGAACCGCAACGGCCAGGCCATCTCGTTCTCGCGCGGCCTCGCCGACGCGTACCGCGAGAGCGGCAGCGTGCGCGACGCGCTCGCGACGCTCGGCCGCAAGCCGCTGCTCGCGCAGACGTTCCCGACCGGCACGCACGCGATGTGGCTGAACCACTGGCTCGCATCGCACGGCGTCGATCCGCTGCGCGACGTGCGCAGCGTCGTGATCCCGCCGCCCGAGATGGTCGCCGCGCTCGCGAACGGCGAGCTCGACGGCTTCTGCGCGGGCGAGCCGTGGCATGCGGTCGCCGAAGCGTGCCACGCAGGCCGCACCGTCGCGGTCACGAGCGAGATCTGGCCCGATCATCCGGAGAAGGTGCTCGCGGCCCGACGCGACTTCGTCTCGCTGTATCCGGCAACCGCACGCGCGCTGATCCGCACGCTGATCGACGCGTGCGCGTGGCTCGACAGCGCCGCGCACCGGGTCGAGGCGGCCGACTGGCTCGCGTCGCCCGACGCGATCGGCGTGCCGGCCCGGCTGATCGCACCGCGCCTGCTCGGCGACTACGGCGCGGGGCCGTTCGCGGAGCCGCCGCTGCCGATCCGCTTCCACGACGGCGGCGCCGTGAACCGGCCCGATCCGCTCGACGGCCGGTGGTTCCTGGCCCAATACCGGCGCTGGGGCATGCTCGACGGCCCGCGCGACGATGTGGAGATCGCCGCGGCGATCGCGCAGAGCGCGTTGTATGATGCTGCGGTCGCCGAAGGCGGCGCAGCGGGCCAGTCGCAAGCGTGATGCAGTTGGCGCGCGCCGGAGCCGCGCCACGCCGATCCGGGCCACCCGGTGGCTTCCGGCATGCGCCGCACGAACGACACCGCCTTGCCACTCCGTCCCCGATCCGAATCGATGCCGAAACGAACGCGCGCGCCGCTCGACGTGCTGCTCACCGAAATCCGCGCGTGCCGCGCATGCGAAGCCGAGCTGCCGCTCGGCCCGCGGCCGGTCGTGCGCGCGCAGCGCGACGCGCGGATCCTGATCGTCGGGCAGGCGCCGGGCGCGCGTGTCCATGCGAGCGGCATCCCGTGGGACGACGCGAGCGGCAAGCGGCTGCGCGGCTGGCTCGACGTCGATGCCGAGACCTTCTACGACGAGACGCGCTTCGCGATCGTGCCGATGGGTTTCTGCTACCCGGGCCGCGGCGCGAGCGGCGACAACCCGCCGCGCCCCGAATGCGCGCAACTGTGGATCGACCGGCTGGTTGCCGAGTTGCCGTCGGTCCGGCTGACGCTGCTGATCGGCCAGTACGCGCAGCGGCATTTCCTGCGCGAGTCGCGCAAGGCGACGCTGACCGACACCGTGCACGCCTGGCGCGACTACGGCCCCGGCGTGCTGCCGCTGCCGCATCCGTCGCCGCGCAACCAGGCGTGGTTCAAGCACCATCCGTGGTTCGACGCCGACGTCGTGCCCGAGCTGCGCCGCCGGGTCGCGCCGCTGGTTGCGGGTTGATCGCGCGCCCCCCCATCCCCGCCCATCCCCGCCGCGCCCGGTTCGCTGTACCATCGCGGCTCAACCGCGTCACGAACCGCAGAATCCTTCATGCCATCCACCGCCCCGCCGCGCCTGTACGGGATGCCCGAACGCAGCGACCGGCTCGATTTCTACATCCGCGACCAGGCGTCGCGCCAGGCGATCACCGAGCCGCACCGGCACGCGTATTTCCAGATCCAGTTCAACCTCGGCGGCGACACCGAGCAGCGGATCGGCGGCGTCACGCGGCCGTTTCCGCGTGGCGCGCTCGCGTTCGTGCTGCCGCATCGCGAGCACCTGATCCCGCATCCGGAAGGCGCGCACTTCATCGTCATCAACTTCAGCCAGGCGTTCCTGCGCGCCGACCTCGACGTCGATCCGCTCGATCTCGAGGACGTGCCCGCGCACCGCTTTCCCGAGCTGACGCCGTTCCGCTTCCAGGAGCATCTCGACTTCATCCTGACCGGCGACACGTACGACGAAGCGCGCCGCCTCGCGCTGTGCATGCTCGACACCGATCGCGTGCGCACCTTCGGCTCGACCACGCTGCTGCGCGGCTACCTGCTGCAGCTGATCGGGCTCGTCTGCACGCAGTACGCGGGCGCGCTCGACAAGCTCGCGCAGCGCGGCGCCCAGCGCGCGGGCCGGCGCGACGCGCTCGCGCGCGTGCTGCGGCACGTGCGCGCGAACCTGACCCGCGAGGACCTGACGCTCGCCGCGACCGCCGAGGCCGCGTTCCTGTCGCCGAACTACCTCGCGCACCTGGTCCGCAAGGAAACCGGCAGCACGTTCACCGATCTCGTGACCGAGCGCCGGATCGCGCTCGCGCAATCGCTGCTGGCCCATACGAGCCGGCGCATCGCGGACATCGCGCGCTCGGTCGGCTTCCGCGACGAAGGGTATTTCGCGCGGCGCTTCCGCGCGCGGGTCGGCGTGTCGCCGAAGGCGTATCGCGACGCGAACGCCGCGTTGCCGGACGGCGACGACGCACCCGCCGCCGACGACGCGTAGTTTTGTCCCGGTAAAACGCAGTTGCGTCGCATCCGGCCGCACGCGCGTCGGGTATCGTTGCACGCATGCCGGCCCGTGCGCCGCACGGGCGCCGGCATCCGTCTACCCACCGAACGAGGCCATCCGATGTCCGCCTATGTCATCGACGCTTCCGAGCGTCCTTCCGTCGAAGTCGAACAGTCTTCCGCGCGCTTTCCGGTGCGCCGCGTGTTCTGCGTCGGCCGCAACTACGCCGACCACGCACGCGAAATGGGCGCCGATCCCGACCGCGAGCCGCCGTTCTTCTTCACGAAGCCGGCCGACGCGATCGTCCCGGCAAGCGGCACCGTCCCGTATCCGCCGCTGACGAGCGACCTCCATCATGAAATCGAACTGGTCGTCGCGATCGGCAAGGACGGCCGGTCGATCGACCCGGCCGACGCGCTGTCGCACGTGTGGGGCTACGGCGTCGGCGTCGACCTCACGCGCCGCGACCTGCAGGCCGAAGCGAAGAAGCTGAGCCGTCCGTGGGACTGGGCGAAGGGTTTCGACGCGTCGGGCCCCGTGACCGCGCTGCGCGCGGCGTCGGCCACCGGCCACCCGGCCGCCGGCCGCATCTGGCTCGCGGTCAACGGCGAAACGCGCCAGCAAGGCGATCTGGCCGACATGATCTGGGCCGTGCCCGACGTCATCGCATATGTGTCGCGCTCGGTCGAGCTGAAGGCCGGCGACCTGATCTTCACCGGCACGCCGGCCGGCGTCGGCGCGCTGCAGCCGGGCGACCGCGTGTCGGGCGGCGTCGACGGCGTCGCGGCGTTCGAGTTCGTCGTCGGCGCGAAGCCGTAACGGATCAAAGAGTCACGCGCGCACGCGGGCGGATGCGGCGCTCGCCGTGCGTTGCGCGTTGCGCGTTGTGGCTCTGGCCGGCCGCGACGGCATTCCGGTTGCTCAGTCGTAGCGGCGCAGAAATTTGTCGGCGACGGCCGGCGGATTCAGCGCTTTCGCCGATTCGTTTTCCAGTGCCTCGGCTGCGTCGTCGTCGCTGATCGATACGAACAGCGTGATGGCTTCCCTTGCTTCACCCGTGCCGAACAGGCCGTCGCGATCGAGCAGCCGCAACGCCTCGATCATGTCGGCGTGGAGTTGCCGGGAGAACTCCGCGAACCTCGACCGCACAAACGTCGGGCTCAGCACTTCGTCGGCCAGCTTGCCGCAGATCACGTTGAACGGCGACGCTTCCGCCGCCGCGTACGCCCACTCGGAAAAGCCCCACACGTACTGCGGATCCGGATCGTCGTCCGCGACCGCCTGTTGCGCGCGGACCCGGCTCAGCCCTTCGACCGAATTGGCCGCCGGCACCACCGTCATTGCGCCGCTGTCCGTATAAAGCGCGAACGCGTAGAAATGCTCATCCGGGTGCAACGCCCGCAGCGCCTTGAACGTCGCCCTCGCGGCGTCGGCAATTTCCCGCTGGAAATCAGAAAAGTCGATCATCGCATCCTCGCCCAGTCGCCCAGTCGCCCTTCGCGCGTCGGGGAATACGGCTCGCGGATGGTTCGTCGTCTCCCGGCGTTCGATGAATTGTCCGCCAATCGCGCGCGGCACGGTAGCGGGCCGCACCCTCGTTCACCGCCCGGCGTCCCGCGCGTCGAACACGCGCACGCAGACGGCGGCCGCCAGCGCGATCGCCGCCGACAGCAGCATCATCGCGAGCGGCGCATAGCCCGCGTTGCCGGCGGTCAGCACCGCGCCCGTCAGCGACGACAGCGCGGCGCCGCCGGCGATCGTCATCGCACCGGCCAGCCCCGACGCGCTGCCCGCCAGGTCCGGGCGCACCGACACGGCACCGGCATGCGCGCCGGGATTGGTCAGCCCGTTGCCGATGCCTACCAGCACGCATGGCCCGAACCACGCGATCGCATGCGTCGCGCCGCCGAACACCAGCGCGAGGCCGATCAACGGCCCCGCGCACGCGACGACACGACCGCACAGGATCGTCGTCGCCAGCGCGTAGTGGCGCGCGAAACGCGCGGCCAGAAAGCTGCCGCACACGAAACCGGCGGTGATCGTCCCCATGTAGAAACCGATCTCCGCCGGCGCGATGCCGAACAGCGTTTTCGCGGCGAGCGGCGCGCCGGCGAGGAACGCGTAGAACGAGCCCGTCGAAAACGCCATGCAAAGCGCATAGGCCCAGAAACGGCGGGCGCGGAGCAGCGCCGGATACGTGCGAAGCTGCCGCCCGAGACTCGACGACCGGTTCGTGTGCGTCTCGACGAGATCGAACGCGCACCAGCCGAACAGCGCGATGCCGGCCGCGCCGAGCAACCAGAAGCTCGCGCGCCAGCCCACCGTCTGATCGAGTACGCCGCCGAGCGTCGGGCCGAGCATCGGCGCGAACGCGGCCGCCATCGCCGCATAGCCGATCCGGCTCGCCGCACGGCTGCCGCCGCCGGTGTCGCGGATCGTCGCCACCGACACCGGATAGACCGACGTGATCGCCGCCTGCATCAGCCGGCACGCGAGAAACACGCGGATATCGTTCGCCATCGCGCAGCCGAGCGAGCCGAGCGCGAACACGCCGACGCTCGTCAGCACGATCGGCCTTCGCCCGAACCGGTCCGACAGCGGCCCCATCACGAACTCGAGCGATGCCGCCACCGCCGCGTATCCACCGAGCGACAGCGCGACGAGCCCATAGTCGGCGCGCAGGTCGCGCGCGATCGTCGGCAGCGACGGCAGGAACAGGCTCAGCGGCAGCACCGAGAACGCGCACAGCAGGATCAGCGTCGCGTGTCGCGGCGACGCCGCAGCGGAATCGATCGGCAGGTTCGGTTGCAAGCGAATGCCCTCCGCGCACTCGCCGCTTGGGCGTGCGCAATGCAAAAAAAGTTCTTAGCGGATTTCCGGGGAGCGCGAGAAAGACCGTCTGCGTTCGGCCAGGAGCAGCCGTTCGACATCAAGACGTAGATCGCCGACAATCTACGTCACTCGCGGAACTGCTGCTTGCTGCAAGTTCCATCG
>NZ_JBNCAB010000133.1:0-13457 GCF_049805555.1 Burkholderia sp. DN3021
GCCGGCGGGCGTCACTTCCGCGAGCATTGCCGACAGTTCGATCACCGGCGGGTGCGTCGTCTTGAAGAAGGTGTTGTAGAACGGCAGTTCCTGCAGCTGGCGATACGCGGCATCGGCGAGTTCCTTGCGGCCGTAGCCGACGTTCACGCACCAGAGGCCGGCCATCCCGTCGATGATCTTGTTGCCGTCCGAGTCCCACAGGTAGACGCCGTCGGCCTTCACGATCACGCGGCTGCCCGCGCGGTTCAGCGCGCCCATGTCCGAGAACGGGTGGATGTGGTGCGCGGCGTCGAGCGCGCGGTATTCGGCGGTCGAGCGTGCCTGCGTCGCGCGCGGCGCGACGGCCGGCGCGGCCGGCTGGATCCAGGCAGATTCGTTGCGGTAAGTCATGTTTCCTCCGTGATTCCGTATGGCGGTTGTGCGCGCGCTTAGACGTGCAGCAGCAGGTGGCGGCGTTCCCACGAGCTGATCACGCGGAAGAACGCTTCGTATTCGGTTTCCTTCAGCGCGAAATACGCCTTCAGGAACTTTTGGCCGAGGATTTCGCCGAGCGGCTCGCACGCGGCCATCAGCGTCAGCCCTTCCTCGAGGTTGCGCGGCAGCTGGTACGGCAGGTCGTAGCCGTCGCTGACGAGCGGCTCGGTCGGCTCCAGGCGCTGCGTCATGCCGAGGTAGCCGGCCGCGAGCGTCGCGGCGAGCGCGAGGTACGGATTGCAGTCGACGCCCGGGATGCGGTTCTCGATGCGGCGCGCCGACGGGCCCGAGTGCGGGATGCGGAAGCCGACCGTGCGGTTGTCGTAGCCCCACTGCACGTTGATCGGCGCGGCCATGAAGCGCGACAGGCGACGATACGAGTTGATGTACGGCGCGAAGATCGGCATCAGCGCCGGCGTGTACTTCTGCAGCCCCGCGAGGTAGTTGTAGAACATCGACGTCGCGCCGCCGGTTTCCTGCGACGTGAACAGGTTCTGGCCCGTTTCCTCGTCGACGATGCTCTGGTGCACGTGCATCGCAGAACCCGGCTCGTTTTCCATCGGCTTGGCCATGAACGTCGCGTACATGTTGTGACGCAGCGCGGCCTCGCGCACCGTGCGCTTGAACAGGAACACCTGGTCGGCCAGCGACAGCGCGTCGCCGTGCATGAAGTTGATCTCCATCTGCGCGGCGCCGACTTCGTGGATCAGCGTGTCGATGTCGAGGTTCTGTGCTTCGCAGTACTCGTAGATGTCCTCGAACAGCGGATCGAACTCGTTGACGGCCTCGATCGAATACGACTGGCGGCCCGTTTCGGGGCGTCCCGTGCGGCCGACCGGGGGGCGCAGCGGCAGGTCGGGGTCCTTGTTCATGTCGACCAGATAGAACTCGAGCTCCGGTGCGACGACGGGCTTCCAGCCCTTCGCCTTGTACAGCTCGAGCACGCGGCGCAGCACGTAGCGCGGCGAGATCTCGACCGGCGAGCCGTCGAAATGCACGCAGTCGTGGATCACCTGCGCGGTCGGGTCGACGGCCCACGGGATCAGGCGGATCGTCGACTCGTCGGGCACGCACACCATGTCGGGATCGGTCACGCCGGTCAGCGAGCCGTCTTCCGGATATTCGCCGGTGACGGTCTGCACCATCACGGCCTGCGGCAGCCGCATCGACTCGCCGGACGTGAACTTGTTGCGCGGCGTGATCTTGCCGCGCGCGATGCCGGCCATGTCGGGAATGATCGCCTCGACTTCGGTGATCCGGTGTTGTTTCAGAAAACTTTCGATGTCTTGCATGTCTGTTCTCGTAAGTGGGTCGGCGCGCTCAGGCGAGCGCGGCGGCGGCCGTGGCGCGCGTGCGGGCAGTTCGTCGGGCGCGGCAGGCGTCGCCGAAGGCGCGGAAGATCGCGCTCGACAGCGGATCCTGCGCATGCCGCCATTCCGGGTGCCATTGCACGGCGAGTGCGAAAGCCGGGGCATCGACGACGCTGACGGCCTCGATCAGGCCGTCCGGCGCGACGGCCTCGACGGCGAGGCCGGAGCCGAGCTGCGCGATGCCCTGCTGGTGCAGCGAGTTCACGCGCACTTCATCGCGGCCGCCGGCGAGCGCATGCAGCTTGCCGCCGGGCGTCAGGTGCACGACGTGTGCGGGGCCGTATTGCGTGTCCATCGGCGCGGCGTTGTCCTCGCGGTGATCGGCGAGGCCCGGCACGTCGTGCACGCGCTGGTGCAGCGTGCCGCCGCAGACGACGTTCAGCTCCTGGAAGCCGCGGCAGACGGCGAGCACCGGCACGCCTGCGGCGATCGCCGCGCGCAGCAGCGGCAGCGTCGTCGCATCGCGTGCCGGGTCGTGCTTCGTGCCGGGCGCGCTCGGCTCGCCGCCGTACAGGTGCGGCTCGACGTTCGAGTAGCTGCCGGTAAACAGCAGGCCGTCGACCGTGTCGAGGATGTCGTCAGCCGACTGGCGCTCGCCGAGCGCGGGCAGCACCATCGCGAGCGCCTGCGCGCCGTCGACGATCGCGGCGACGTATTTGTCGCCGACCGTATGCGACGCGTGTGCGCCGATTTGCGTGTGGTCGGCGGTGATGCCGACGAGGGGTTTCCTTTCCATGACGTCAATCAGTAATCCGTAGGGATGTGGCGTGCGTCGGGTCGGATATTGCAAAACGCAGGCACGACACGGCCCCGCAGCCTGGCGCAGAGCGCAAGGCCGCTGGTGAATGGGCGCAGCGGGATGACGTGGCGATCCGCGCTGCGCGCGACGATCAGGCCGTCGTTCGTTCGGATGCGATACGCGACGCGGCAACGAATGCGCGAACGCGTTCCGTCACCGCATGGACGACGCGGTTGGCGAATCGGCAGACGAAACGAACGACGTAAAGAAAGGAGAGGCGCTACGGCAGCAGCGACGCCACTTCGTCGGTATCGACGGCGACGAATGCGCGTGCGGAAACGGCGTTGTGGCGCCGAACGGAACGACGGGACAGGATGGTGTAGATCGACAGATGCTGCAGGCGAGGACTATGCCAGCCGCAACTGCCATCGGAAGGGGACGCCGCGCTGCGCGAACTTCGCGCCACGCTTCGATCCCACCTCACCAGAGGGCCACGGACTCTCACGATTACACTCGACTGGGTTGTTGAAAGTATTGAACACCTGACCGTTTCGACGCGCTGGGCGTTTAAAATAATCAAGGCGCCGGTTACACGTCATTTACATGATGGGCAGCAATTTTTGCGTTGCAATAACGCGTTTTGCTGCCTGTGAAAGCCAAATGACGCTGACCTGAGAGCCAGCATATACGAGCCAAAAACGGCGTCAAATGTTTTTTAACGGTCCTGCATCAGGGCTTTCCCGAGCAGTGAAAACAAAGATTCGCAAAAGGAATAATCGGAACGGTGTTCATTATTTCGAACGCCTTTCAGGGTTTTCCCCGCTGATGCACGGCATAAAGTGATTAGAATATTCAACGGCTGTCCACTGCGTCGTTTCACTTTGTCATCGCACTTATCGTGTCCGAAACCGAATCGATGTCCACCGAAGTCGCCGAGCGCCTGCGTTTCGTGCGCAACAAGCATGGCCTGTCGCAGCGCGAACTCGCGAAGCGCGCCGGCGTGACCAACGGCACGATCTCGCTGATCGAACAGGGCCGTGTGAGCCCGTCGGTCGGCTCGCTGAAGAAGCTGCTCGAATGCATCCCGATGAGTCTCGCGGAGTTCTTTACGTTCGAGCTCGTCGAATCGCGCACGGTCGTATCGCGTCGCGCCGAGATGCCGAACCTCGGCAACGACACGCTCGCGTTTCATCTGGTCGGCGCGAGCGTGAAGGACCGCAACATGTGCATCCTGCGCGAGATCTACCAGCCGCACGCCGATACGGGCCCCGAGATGCTCGTGCACGCGGGGCACGAGGGCGGCGTCGTCGTATCGGGTCGGCTCGAGCTGACCGTCGACGGCGCGACGTGGCTGCTCGACCCCGGAGACGGCTACTACTTCGAAAGCCGTTTGCCGCACCGTTTTCGCAATCCCAGCGCGGAACAGATCTGCGAGGTCGTGTCGGCCAATTCGCCGGCAACCTTCTGACCGCGCGTCACCGCATTCGCGGCCGGCCGCGCATGATGCGCGCGGCGCGTCGCACCGCGAATGCCACAACATTGAGGCATCCTGATGAACAAGTTGACTTTGGCTGACTGGCAGGACAAGGCGGCGTCGCTCGAGATCGAAGGGCGCGCATTCATCGACGGCGCGTTGCGCGACGCGCAAGGAGGCAAGACGTTCGACTGCGTGAGCCCGATCGACGGCCGCGTGCTGGCGAAGGTCGCCGAATGCGGCGAAGCCGACGTGAACGCGGCGGTGGCGGCCGCGCGCCGCGCGTTCGACGCGGGCGTATGGGCCGGCCTGAACCCGCGTGCGCGCAAGGCCGTGCTGCTGCGCTGGGCCGCGCTGATGCACGAGCATCTCGACGAACTGTCGCTGCTCGAGACGCTCGACGCGGGCAAGCCGATCGGCGACACGACGACGGTCGACGTGCCGGGCGCCGCGTATTGCGTCGAATGGTTTGCGGAAGCGATCGACAAGGTCGGCGGCGAAGTCGCGCCGGCCGATCATCATCTCGTCGGTCTCGTCACGCGCGAGCCGGTCGGCGTGGTGGCGGCCGTCGTGCCGTGGAACTTCCCGATCCTGATGGCCGCATGGAAGTTCGGCCCCGCGCTCGCGGCCGGCAACAGCGTCGTGCTGAAGCCGTCGGAGAAATCGCCGCTGACCGCGATCCGCGTCGCGCAGCTCGCATACGAAGCCGGCATCCCGGCAGGCGTGTTCAACGTCGTGCCGGGCGCGGGCGTTCCCGGCAAGCTGCTCGCGCTGCATCGCGACGTCGACTGCATCGCGTTCACCGGCTCGACGGCGGTCGGCAAGCTGATCATGCAGTACGCCGCGCAGTCGAATTTGAAGCGCGCATGGCTCGAACTCGGCGGCAAGTCGCCGAACATCGTGCTTCCCGATTGTCCCGATCTCGACCGCGCCGCGCAGGCCGCGGCCGGCGCGATCTTCTACAACATGGGCGAGATGTGCACGGCCGGCTCGCGGCTGCTCGTGCATCGCGACATCAAGGACGTATTCATCGAGAAGCTCGTGGCGGCCGCGCGGGCTTACGTGCCCGGCAACCCGCTTGATCCGTCGGTGTCGATGGGCGCGATCGTCGACGGCATCCAGCTCGAGCGCGTGCTCGGTTATATCGAGGCGGGGCGCAGCGAAGGCAGGCTCGTCACGGGTGGTGCGCGCGTGAAGGAGGAGACGGGCGGCTTCTATGTCGAGCCGACGGTGTTCGAGGTGAAGCCCGATGCGAAGATCGCGCGCGAGGAGATCTTCGGGCCCGTGCTGTCGGTGATCGTGTTCGACGACGTCGACGAAGCCGTGCGGATCGCCAACGACACCGAATACGGGCTGGCCGCGGCCGTATGGACGTCGAATCTGACGACCGCGCACGACGTGTCGCGCCGACTGCGCGCGGGCACGGTGTGGGTGAACTGCTACGACGAGGGCGGCGACATGAACTTCCCGTTCGGCGGTTACAAGCAGTCGGGCAACGGCCGCGACAAGTCGCTGCATGCGCTCGAGAAGTACACCGAGCTGAAGTCGACGCTGATCCGGCTGCGCTGACGCGGTGCCGCGGGCGCAACCCCGCCACGCGGTTCGCCCGCGGCCCGCAGCCAGAAGCACGCGTTATGCGGTGCGCAGCGCGGGGTGGAAGCCGGCGGCCTCGATGATCGACTGCACGCGCTCGGCGCCTTGCGCCGATTCGACCTTGACGATCTTCGTCGCGACGTCGATGTCGAGCTTCGCGGCGGGATCGGCGGCCGTCACCGCGCGCGTGATTGCATTGGCGCAGCCGCCGCAGGTCATGTCCTGGACTTCGAATTCCATCGTGTTCTCCTGAGTTGACGATTGACGAGCATGGTCAGCATGAAGCTTGCCATGGTGGGAAGGTCAAGCGCATTCATGCCGCCTGATGCATGCGTTGTCGCCCGGCGCGGAGAAATGATTCGTCAGGGTGAGGTCAGACAAATAGGGGGGGCAGTCGCATGCGTCAGTCGGAATCTTTCCCGATTGACGCCGATGCGCGGCCGCCGTCGTGCGACGAGCGCCTTGCCTGGCAACGCGCGGTGCGCATGTGTGAAGCGCTATCTCCATAATGCCGGTAAGGGTACGCGATATGGAAATGCGAATCGATCTTACTATCAATGTCCTTCGACATTCCATTTCATTACGTACATGAACCGTTTCGCACTGGGTTTCGCCGCTGTCCTGCTGGCCGCGTCGGCCGCCACCGCATTCGCCGCCGACGACGTCGTCAACCTGACGCTGAAGGACCACAAGTTTTCACCCGATGGCGTGACGATTCCGGCCGGCAAGAAAGTGAAGTTCGTCGTGAAGAACCTCGATGCGACGCCCGCGGAATTCGAGAGCGACGACTTCAAGGCCGAGAAGGTCATTCCCGCCGGCAAGTCGGCCGAGATCCTGGTCGGGCCGCTGAAGGCCGGCACCTACGAGTTTCACGACGAGTATCACGAAGCGCAGTCGAAGACCCACCTGACCGTCAAGTAAGCGAATCCCGCCATGCTGTCTACCGCGCTGATTGTCTTTCGTGAAGTGCTCGAGGCCGCGCTGGTGGTCTCGATCGTGATGGCCGCCACGAAGGGCGTGCCGCGGCGCGGCTGGTGGGTCGGCGGCGGGCTCGTCGGCGGCGTGGTCGGCGCGGGCCTGATCGCGGCGTTCGCCGACGTGATCTCGCAGTGGGCGTCCGGCATGGGGCAGGAAGTATTCAACGCGGGCGTGATGTTCGTCGCGACGCTGATGCTGGCCTGGCACTGCATCTGGATGAGCCGGCACGGCCGCGAGATGGCGCTGCACATGGGCGAAGTCGGACGGGCCGTCGCGGCCGGCAGCCGGCCGCTGACGGGGCTGGCGATCGTGGTCGGCGTCGCGGTGCTGCGCGAAGGCTCCGAGGCCGTGCTGTTCCTGTACGGCATCGCCGCGGGCGATCCGGGGCAGACGCCGCAGATGATCGTCGGCGGGCTGCTCGGCGTGCTCGGCGGAGCCGGGCTCGGTTATGCGATGTATGCGGGCCTGCTGCAGATTCCGCTGAAGCGCCTGTTCTCCGTCACCAACGGGCTGATCGTGCTGCTGGCGGCCGGGATGGCGAGCCAGTGTGTCGGTTTCCTGCTGGCGGCCGGCCTCGTGCCGTCGTGGGGCGATGCGATCTGGGACACGTCGTGGCTGCTGAAGGAGTCGAGCATCGTCGGCAAGGCGCTGCATACGCTGATCGGCTATACCGCGCGTCCGGCGGGCATCCAGATCGCCGCGTACGTCGCGACGCTGGCGGCGATCGTCGTGCTGACGCGGCTCGTCGGTCGTCCGCAGGCGACGATGAGGCCGCCGCGGCCTGTCGTGTGAGTTTTCCCGGGTTCGAACGAAAGAAGGGGCGTCGTGGACGCCCCTTCTTTCGTTTGCGGCTCGCGGTCAGCGCGCGGTCGGCTGCGCGCCGGTCAGCGGTGGCTGTCGATCCACGCGCGGGCCCATTCGAGCCCGGCCTCGCGCGCGTCGTCTTCGGTGTCGAATACGCCGAGCACGCCGGACGCTTCGACGAGCCGGTTGTTCTGCGTGATCGTGCCGCTCGCCGCGAAGCGTTCGGGCTGCAGGATCTCGTCCTGCTGCAGGATCGCGTGGCCCCAGATCTGGTAGCCGTGGTAGGTTTGCGCTTCCATTATCGAGTCACCTCCGCGGAGCGGTTGTGCGTGCCGACTCGCAGCACGTTGCCGTCCGGCGTGTATTGCCGCGGAATATCGGAGAAATCGAGCGCGTGCGTCGCGTCGGGGCCGGCGGGCTGCATCACCGTGAGACGGCCCGGCGCGGGCTGCGCGACGGGGCGCGGTGCGGCCGGCGCCTCGGCCGCGGCGGGCGGGCGAGGCGAGCCGGCTTTCACGGTTTGCGTGACACGACGCTTGTGCGGTTTCGCAGCGGCTTTCGGCGTTGCGCTCGCGTGCTTCTCGGCGCTCTTGCCGGCGCGCGCGGGCGCGGCCGGCGTACGGGCTTCCGGCGTACGGGCTTCCGGCGTATGTGCCACCGGCTTCCGCGCCTCGGGCGGGTTCCAGACCTCGACGTAGTGCTCGGCGGCCCAGCCCGTCGACGCGAACGTCAGCGCCAGCAATCCGCATCCAAACAGTCTTACCATTGTCTCTCCGTCTGTCTCGTTGGTGCGCCGTGCCGGCTGCGCCGATCGGTCTTTCGCCTTACTCCACCGTCACCGATTTCGCGAGGTTCCGCGGCTTGTCGACGTCGGTGCCGCGCGCGCACGCGGTGTGATACGCGAGCAGTTGCAGCGGCACGACGTGCAGGATCGGCGACAGTTGCCCGTAGTGTTCCGGCATCCGGATCACGTGCAGGCCGTCGTCGTTGACGATCTGCGTATCGGCATCGGCGAATACGTACAGCTCGCCGCCGCGCGCCCGCACTTCCTGCATGTTCGACTTCAGCTTCTCGAGCAGCGTGTCGTTCGGCGCGACCGTGACGACCGGCATCGCTTCCGTGACGAGCGCGAGCGGCCCGTGCTTCAGTTCGCCGGCCGGATAGGCCTCGGCGTGGATGTACGAGATTTCCTTCAGCTTCAGCGCGCCTTCGAGCGCGATCGGGTAGTGCAGCCCGCGGCCGAGGAACAGCGCGTTTTCCTTGCGCGCGAATTCCTCCGACCACGCGATGATCTGCGGCTCGAGCGCGAGCACGCTGTTCAGCGCGGCCGGCAGGTGGCGCAGCTGCTTCAGGAACTCGGCTTCCTGCGCGGCGTCGACGTGCCCGCGCAGCTTGCCGAGCGTCGCGGCCAGCACGAACAGCGCGACGAGCTGCGTCGTGAACGCCTTGGTCGACGCGACGCCGATCTCGGTGCCCGCGTGCGTCAGGAACTGCATTTCGGTCAGGCGCACCATCGCGCTCGTCGCGACGTTGCAGACCGCGAGCGTATGCGTGTGGCCGAGCGACTGCGCATGCTTGAGCGCCGCGAGCGTGTCGGCCGTCTCGCCCGACTGCGAGATCACGAGCACGAGCTGGCGCGGGTTCGGCACCGACTCGCGGTAGCGGTATTCGCTCGCGATCTCGACCTGGGTCGGGATTTTCGCGATCGATTCGAGCCAGTACTTCGCGGTGAGGCCCGAGTAGTAGCTCGTGCCGCACGCGAGGATCAGCAGGCTGTCGATGTCCGCGAACGCGGCGGGCGCGGCGTCGCCGAACAGCGTCGCGTCGAACGCGTCGGTTTGCGGCACGGTATCGCCGATCGCGCGCGGCTGCTCGAAGATTTCCTTCTGCATGAAGTGGCGATACGGGCCCAGCTCGACCGCGCCGCCGTATGCGCTGACTACGCGGATTTCGCGCTGCACGGTGGCGCCGTGGCGGTCGACGATCTTCACGCCGTCGAGCGACAGCTCGCACACGTCGCCTTCCTCGAGGAACGTGAAGCGGTCGGTGCTGCCCGCGAGCGCGAGCGCATCGGACGCGAGGAAGTTCTCGCCGTCGCCGTGGCCGACGACGAGCGGCGAACCCTGGCGCGCACCGACGACGGTGTGCGGCTGGTCCTTGTGGATCACGGCGATCGCATACGCGCCGTGCAGCTGCCGCACGGCTTCGCGCACCGCGTCGAACAGGTTGCCGCGGTACAGGCTGTGCACGAGGTGCGCGATCACTTCGGTGTCGGTCTGCGACACGAATTCGTAGCCCTTCGCGCGCAGCGCTTCGCGCAGCGGCTCGAAGTTCTCGATGATGCCGTTGTGGACGAGCGCGAGCGCGTCCGACGAGAAGATCGGGTGCGCGTTGTGCGTGACGGGCGCGCCGTGCGTCGCCCAGCGCGTGTGCGCGACGCCGGTCGTGCCTTCGAGGTGCGATTCGCGCACCTGCGCGTCGAGATCGGCGACGCGCGCGACGCTGCGCGCGCGCTTCGGTGCGCCCGGCTCGAGCACGGCGACGCCGCACGAGTCGTAGCCACGGTATTCGAGGCGCCGCAATCCTTCGATCAGCACCGGAACGATATTACGCTGCGCAACTGCGCCGACAATGCCGCACATGAATGGGTCAGTCCTGTAAGTCGACGCGGGCGCCGCCGGGGCGCCCGCAAAGGGTTCAGCTTTTCTTCTTGACCGGGCGGACGTAGCCGCTCTTCGTCGTCTGGGTCTTCTCGTTCAATGCGAGCAGGCCGTCGGCAACGTCCTTCCAGATCGTCGTGCCGGCCGCGATCGTCACGCCGCGGCCGACGCGCACGGGCGCGACGAGCTGCGTGTCGGAGCCGACGAACACGTCGTCCTCGATCACGGTGCGGAACTTGTTCGCGCCGTCGTAGTTGCAGGTGATCGTGCCCGCGCCGATGTTCACGCGCGCGCCGATGTCGGCGTCGCCGATATACGTGAGGTGGTTCGCCTTCGAGCCGTGGCCGATCACCGCGTTCTTCACCTCGACGAAGTTGCCGACGTGCGCTTCGTCCGCGAGCTGCGCGCCGGGGCGCAGCCGCGCGTACGGACCGATTACGGTGTTCGCGCCGAGCTCGGCGCCGTCGATGTGCGTGAATGCGTCGATGCGCGTGCCGGCGCCGACCGACGCGTTGCGGATCACGCAGTTCGCGCCGATCGTCACGTTGTCGGCGAGCGTCACGTTGCCTTCGAACACGCAGTTCACGTCGATCGACACGTCGCGGCCGCAGCGCAGCGTGCCGCGCACGTCGACGCGCGCCGGATCGGCGAGCGTGACGCCGTCGACGAGCAGCGCTTGCGCGACATTGCGCTGGTGGATGCGCTCGAGTTCGGCGAGCTGCGCCTTGCTGTTCACGCCGAGCGTTTCCCATTCGTCGTCCGGCTGCGCCGTGACGACCTCGAAGCCGGCCTCGATCGCGAGCTCGACGACGTCGGTCAGGTAGTACTCGCCCTGCGCGTTTTCGTTCTTCAACGCGCCGAGCCACATCGACAGCTGGGCCGTGGGCGTGACGATGATGCCGGTGTTGATTTCGGCAATCTTCAGCTGTTCCGGCGACGCGTCCTTCTGCTCGACGATGCGCGTGACGAAGCCTGCCGCGTCGCGCACGATGCGGCCATAGCCGGTCGGATCGTCGAGCGTGACGGTCAGAATTCCGTAGCGGCCGTCGCGCGCGGCGTCGACGAGGCGCCGCAGCGTCGACGCGCGGGTGAGCGGCACGTCACCGTACAGCACGAGCGTCGGTTGCGCGGGATCGAGCAGCGGCAGCGCCTGGCGCACCGCGTGGCCGGTGCCGAGCTGCTCGGTCTGCACCGCGAACTGGACGTCGGGCGCGGCGACGGCAGCCTGGACCCGCTCGGCGCCGTGACCGACGACGACGACGAGCCGGGACGGCTGCAGCGTGCGCGCGGTGTCGATGACGTGGGAGAGGAGCGGCCTGCCGGCCAGGGGGTGAAGCACTTTCGGCAGCGCGGAACGCATGCGCTTGCCGGTGCCTGCCGCCAAAATCACGATATTCATGGCGCCAGCTTGTCAGAGGAGTTCGAAGCCGTCCATTTTAGCATGCGGCCCCCGCCGTTCCGGGCCCGCCGCGCGGGCCCGGCGGCGCCGGAAAGGGCGGCCGGCGCCCCGTTCCGGCAGGTCTTCCGACCCCGCTTACAGGTCGTCGAACTGGACGATCGAGATCGGCTGGGCGGCGCCCGGCGCCGCGGCGTCGTCGCCCGACGCGCACGGTTCCTCGTCGAACGCGATGTCGCCCTGCGGATCGGCAACGCCCGTCGCGCGCAGCGACGTGAACGGAAACAGCGTCGTGTCCATCAGGTGCGACGGCACGACCTTCGCGAGCGCGTTGAACATGTTCTCGACGCGGCCCGGGAAGCGCTTGTCCCATTCGCGGATCAGCGCCTTCATTTCCGCGCGCTTCAGGTTCGGCTGGCTGCCGCACAGGTTGCACGGGATGATCGGGAATTCGCGCAGCTCCGCGTATTTCTCGAGATCGGTTTCCTTCACGTACGCGAGCGGGCGGATCACGATGTTCTTGCCGTCGTCCGACTGCAGCTTCGGCGGCATCCCCTTCAGCTTGCCGCCGTAGAACATGTTGAGCAGCAGCGTCTGCACGATGTCGTCGCGGTGGTGGCCGAGCGCGATCTTGGTCGCGCCGAGCTCGCCGGCCACGCGGTACAGGATCCCGCGGCGCAGCCGCGAGCACAGCGAGCAGGTCGTCTTGCCTTCGGGCACGAGCCGCTTGACGATGCTGTAGGTGTCCTGGTTCTCGATGTGGAACGGCACGCCGACCTGCTTCAGGTATTCGGGCAGCACGTGCTCGGGGAAGCCCGGCTGCTTCTGGTCGAGGTTCACCGCGACGATGTCGAAGTCGATCGGCGCGCGCTCGCGCAGGCGCAGCAGCACGTCGAGCATCGCGTAGCTGTCCTTGCCGCCCGACAGGCAGACCATCACCTTGTCGCCGTGCTCGATCATGTTGTAGTCGCCGATCGCCTGGCCGACCTGGCGCACGATCCGCTTGAACAGCTTGTTGTTCTCGTACGCTTCCTTCTGCTCGCGGCGCGTCAGCGCCTGGCGGCCGGCCGGGGCGGCCGCGTCGAGGGTGGCGGCGTCGGCCGCCGTGTCGTTCATGTGGGGGGCGTTCATGCGCGCTCCTCGTCCTTGATGCGAAAGACTTCGACGCCGACGGCGTCGCAGTCCGGATAGGCGTCCGGTTTCTCGGTACAGACGCGTACCGCGCGCACGGCGTCGTGCGCCAGCAGGTGCGCGGCGATCGCGTCGCACAGCGTTTCCTGCAGGTGGATGTGGCCGCGCGCCATGCATTGCGCGACGCTCTGCTTCATCAGGTCGTAGTCGACGACTTCATGGAGACGATCGTCGACGGGGGTGGACAGCGCGAGCGGCACGAACAGGTCGACGTTGATGACGACGCGCTGCTCGCCGCGCTTCTCGTGTTCGAAGGCACCGATGTTGATGTGCACCTCGTAATCGCGCAGGTAGAGCCTGCGGCAATCCGCGAGGCGGGGGTGCAGGAGAGCGGAAAACTTGGTCGTCCCAGTCAAATTGGCGTGCGCCCACGCAAAGCGGCGCGGGCGGCGGCAGTCAGGCCGCGCGCCCGCGGTTCATTCATTCGGGCCGGCGGCGGGCGGCACGAGGTGCTCGCCGCCGTCGACGGTCAGCGTCGCGCCCGTGACGCCGGGCGCGCTCGCGAGATAGCAGGCGGCCGCCGCGATGTCGTCCGCGTGTGCCGCGTGGCCGCGCACCAGTGCCGCGACCCGCACCTTCGGCGCGAGCGCCAGCGCCAGCGCCGACGTCGCGCGGTTCAGCGCGGCCTGCATCAGCGCGTGCGACAACTGCGCCGGCGCCGGGTGAAACAGCGCCTGGTCCAGCACGTGGATCGCGCACGCGCGCAGCGCTTCGTGCTCGCGCGCGGCGTCGGGCGTCGCATCGGCGAGCGCGCGGGCCAGCGCGAGCGGCGCCGTCA
>NZ_JBNCAB010000134.1:0-13169 GCF_049805555.1 Burkholderia sp. DN3021
TGCCGTCTACTGCTCACGTCGTGCCCATCCGATAGCATCGCGGCTCCCCGTCGTCGTCGACCTACGCTACGGTGCTGATCGAGTGCTTACGGTCAATCGGCGTCGATCGTGTTTTCAAATGTTCGAATGAAATGGTGGAATGCGTGAACGGTGCGCCGCCGGGAGCGAGATCCCGGTTGCCCGCCTGCGACGCGGGCACGTCGTCGGAAGCTGGTTGCGCACGCCCCGGCCCCGGCGATGTCGCCGCGACGGGAACGTAACCTTATGGGCGCATCGTGACGCGACCGTGACAGTAAAACGGGGAGCAACGGCGCGCGTCGCACGCGCGTTCGGTCCGATACCGATCCGGTTGCCGAAGATGAAGTGCCTCGCGTTCGTGGCCGCCAGCCGCGCGCTTTCCCGCTTTCCTTTTCGCGCCTGTCAGCGCGGATCAACCGAATACGGAATGCCGCTGCGTGCCGATTCGCCAGCATCGCGCATGCAGCGCACGACCACGTTCACCGCACGCCCGAGCGGCATCCCGACGAGTGCCGTAAGACCGGGCTTCAGGGGGAGTTCGAACGCATCCTTACCTTCGCCAAACCGGCGAAAGCTGGCAATCCTCATTTTCGATATATACACAGATTTTCACCCCGCTTGAAGTCGACCTTCATACCGAAATCTTCACATCAAAAACGGACCGTCTAAACGGCGCACCCACGGCCTACTGCAATCTCTTTCCCATCGTGGATCGCGTCAGTGCCCTCCTTCGGCCAGTGCTCGATGACATCGAATCCCTGGCAGTTCGTGACCGGGAGCTCGAGGTTGATCGCATCAATCAAGATCGTTTCGTATCGAAGCAGAACCCTGAATGCAATATCCCGCGAAGCTCTGTTCGGATCGACGACACTTCACGGCCAAGATCCACAGTCGCGAACGCGATGGCATGCCCTTGAACCGTCACTGATTCGCGAATGCGGACGTCGACGGCTGGGTGCAGAAACAACCCCGACGCCCCGTCCCATAGCAAATCGAGCCCTTCTTGCGAGCGCAGATACGTGTACATCTGATACAGGTATGGACTTTTCAGACTCGCGCCGCCAAAGCGGCTTGCACCGAGAACCGATGTGAACTTTGTGTCAATGACGAGTCTGCGACCAGCGCAGAGATCATCAATGATGATGTCGGCGATCATGCCCGGCAAAATCTCGGCAGCCCCATCTGACGCCGCCGACACCTGCCAGTCCATGCACGTGCCTCCACGGACTCGCCAACCGATGCGCTCCAGCTCAACGCGCGCAAAGCCGAGTACTGCCTTTTCAAACAGGCGACGTACGTACACGCCACCCCGCTCAGGAGAAACCAACGTCGTCGGCCCAGCTTCTTCGGTCGGCAGAGCCAGATCAAATGCCAATTTCGCCAGTTCGGCCATGAGCCGGTCATCATGGTCATTGCGGCCGATCTGATCCTGCGCCAGTTCGGCACGAGAAGGGCGCACACCCGCTACCCCGGAACGACCAAGGGTCGCGGCAAGCGAGCGCCACTGCCTGGCCAGATCGCGATCGCGCACGAGGCTCGCCAGCAAGTCCAATGCTGCTCGAACGAGACGGTTTCTTGGCGTGTTGGTCGTTAGTTCCTCGAAACGGCAATACACCTCGCCTCGCGACAACAACTGCTGCGCTTCGGTTCTCAAGATATCGATGCGCCCCCGCACACGAGTGAGGCTTTGCGCCCGATGCTGATATCCGCGCGTAACATTCCGGCGCAAGCGCTGCTCCACGGCATGAGCCAGCAGTTTTGCCACCAGATCGGGAATATCCTCAAGGTCATCCTCTACGAGCGCATTGAATACCTCTTTGATGCGCGTTAGATCTGAGGCGTACAGCATCAAGAGCCACAGGTTACGTACCGGAATGCGGCCAATCTTCCGGTTTTCTATAGCGCCACCCTGTTTTGCTGACGTGCTCAATCGAGCCCCGCGAGCAGCTTTTGTTTGGCTTCGCGAGCCGTTTCTGGCGAGTCGTACCAGTACTCATCCAGCAACGGGCCAATCTCCGTCTCGACCTTGGCTTGGAACCATGCTGCACCGTCATCAACACTGCCATCTGGCGTCAGATAAGAATGACCGATCCGAAACTGCGGCCCCAGCGAAACCGTCGTTTCGATCTTTTTGTTTAGACCGACGATCCGGCGTTCAATTTCAGCAATCAATCCGTCTTCGAGCCCACGCCCCGCACACCACGCACGCCATGGCGAATCGAACCGCGGCTCAAGATCGATGAAGGCAAAGCGGCGACGAAGCGCCAGATCCACAATGGCAAGCGACCGATCCGCAACGTTCATCGTGCCGATCACGTACAGATTGTCCGGAACGTGAATGCGCTCGCCTGCCTCCTTGCGGTACGCCAGTTCCATCGCCTCGGAACGGTGGCGCTTTGACGCTTCCAGTAACGTCAGCATTTCACCGAAAATCTGAGCCGGGTTTCCTCGGTTGACCTCCTCGATCACCAACACAAACGGCAGGTCTGGTTCGCTCTCTGCCGCCTGAATTGCCTGCATGAGGATGCCGTCCACCAAGGCGAGCTGACCGTTTCCGGCCGGGCGCCAGCCACGCACGAAATCTTCGTATGCCAATGACGGGTGAAACTGCACAATCCGCAAACGGGAGCGCGTCGCATCGCGGTCATCCGATCCAACAAGCGCGAAGCCCAGACGCTTCGCGAGCCAGGTCTTCCCCGTACCTGGCGGCCCCTGAAGAATAAGGTTTTTCTTTGTTCGCCACCGCCCCAGTATCGTCGCAAGCTCGTCGACCGACAGAAAGCATCCGTCTGCGACGATCTGATCGACTGTATAAGACGGGGTGACCGCCTCCGTGACTTCTTCCTCGTCTTCGATGGAAGCAGTTTCGGTTTCGTTATGCGCAGCAACAAGGCCGACGCGGTCGCCGTATTTCTCTTTCCAATAAGGCTGGGCCAAGAACCATGCGTAATCCTGCGAGGCCCCCTTGAACGTGAATTCGATTAGCCGGCGTCCGTCCTCTGCCTCTGGATCAACTTGGGCAATGGTGTTGCGGTATGTATAAAAGAACCAGTCACGCGGCGCTCCCACCGGGTCCCAAGCCACACGGACCGTGCGACCATCACCCATATTTTCCAGAACGGTGCCGGTGGCCTTGATTCGCATCGCAGATACGGATTTGCCTCCCACATCAAACGGTAACCGCCGCTTCTGCACGAAGGCAGCCTTGATAGCGATCCGATCTCCCGGTCGGATCTTGCGAACCAGGTCGAGGAACTGATCCGTGTATCCGTTTTGCCAAATACCCTCGCTGAGGAAACGTTGAAGTTGATCGTCCTCCCACAGCGCCCCGACGAACCAGTAAGCCTTACTGTCGTCCGACTCTTCCCCCAGATCAGGAGCGGAAACCTCATCTTCGGGCGCAGCATTCCCGGGGCGGTTAGCGTCGCGGATGCGAACGTATAAATCCCATGTGTCGTCAGGCGTCAAGTGGGTGCCGCGGCCTTCGGGCGTCAGACTCCAGAATCCGCGCTTTGCATTGCTAATGAGCCCAGCCTTCACCAGGTAAAACCGGGTCCAATGCACATCGTTTTCAAAGATTGATTGGCTACCGCCCTGGATATGACGAACCAGGTCGTCATCAGCAACGGAAGCGTTCGCCCGGATCCAGGCAAGGGCTTGAGCGGGGCGCATGGGCTCGGGGTCGACCGACCGCAGCGCATCAAGCAATAGCGGGAAGTATTTGGTGAAGCGATTCTTCTTTTCTAGTGTGGCTGTCGTCACAAACTAACCCCTTAAAGGCACTACGCAATCGACGTACCCTCCGACGGGTCGCGACTGCAATTGTCACGCATTAATACGCCCACTCCTCATGCCGCACCGGCAAGCGATTCAATTCGTCCTTCAGTTGCCGCCACTGCGGCATGAACCGATCCATCAACGACTGGAACCGCGCGTTGTGGGTCGGCTCGATCAGGTGCAGCAGTTCATGCACGAGGATGTATTCCAAGCAATCTGTCGGCTTGCGAGCTAAGTCCGTATTCAGGCGGATGTTGCCCGACGCCGGGTTGCAGCTTCCCCACTGCGTTTTCATGTGCTGCACGAGGACACGGCGAGATTTGACGCCCAGAAGCGTCTCCCATTTTTTCAGCAACGCCGGCACGACTGCACGAACCTGGTCCCGGTACCAAGCGTCAAGCGCTTCACGGCGGCGGCTCGCGTCACTGCCTGGGCGTATGCTGAGTTCGAGCGTCGAATGGTTCAGCCGCACGGCCGGTGCCGAGTCGGCTTCCACAATGCGCAACAGGTAACGCTTTCCCCAGACATAGTGGCTCTCCCGGTCCAGATATTCACGGGCCGTCTCCCGTTCCTGCGAAAGTAGTTTGCGCTGCTGTCGCCTGATCCAGTCCAGCCGGGTGATGGCATACACGCGGATGATGTCGGGCGTCATGTGCAGAGGCGCAGAAATCCGGACGCGCCCGTCTGGCGGATACACGCTCAGATGGACATGCTTGATGTCCTTCCTTATCAGATCGACATGAATATCACCGAGATCGATGACCTCACCCACTTCCACGTTCAATACTCCTGCTTCTGCTCGAAGACGATGAGGAACAGCCGTTCGACCTCCCGCTCGTCCTTCAGGATTTCCCACATCGCGTGCTTGATGACGTTCTCACGCGGCACCACACCGCGCCAGTCAGCCGGACGGACACGCCTGATGGCGGCGTCCAGTTCGAGCGACAGGGCCAACGCCTGTTCCGGCGTACAGTTATTCCCAACTTTCAGGTTATTGAACAGCGCACGCTTGCCCGCAGTATCGAGCGTAACAAAGGTATCTTCCGACTTGCCTGCCTGCACCCGGGTCGCAAGATCGGCCATCTGTTTCAGGTATTCCTCGTACTCGATCGCCTTCTCTTTACGCTTTTTGATGATCTCATCGAGCAGCGCCGACATCTTTGCAAAATACGCCGGATCGGTCAGATGGTCCTTGACGATCTTGCTGCGCACGTTGTTCTCGATCGCCTCGGCGACCGACTGACGGTCCTTCATGCTGCCCAGTTTCTTCGCGATCGCATCGGCAATGCCGGTCTTCACGATCAGGTCGAGCAAACCGATGTTCTCAAACTCGGAAATCTTGCGCGGTTCGCTGGCCGCGATGTACGTGTCGATCAGGTGGCGCATGTCGGCTTCGTACGGCTTGAGATCAAGCGTCTCGCCGCTCGCCAGGCGAATCAACTCGCGCAGCTTCACATACTGGTCCAGGTCCTGGCGGATGATGACTTGTTGCGAAGCGCTGTAGCCTGCCTCATCCAGTTCATCAGCAATGAGCGCATAGGCACGGAGCAAGCCGACGACGCCCGTATAGAAGGCAACGCGCAGCGGCTCGCGGGCCTTGAGGTCGTCGGCTATCTCAGTATTGCCGCAAAAATAATGGATGTGTTCCAGCTCGCCCTTGGGCGGCTCAACCTTCTCCACCAGCAGCGCCAGCGCTTCCAGCGCCGCATCCAGGCGCTCCTTACCCTTCTGGACCCGGCTCTCGAGCAGGATTTCGGGATCTGCACCACCTGCACTGTGGTCCAGCTCAGACGCATATACCGCGATGGCCTTCTCGACCTTCTTGAACAGGTCCTTGTAATCGACGATGTAGCCGAAATCCTTGTCAGCGGTATCCAGCCTGTTCGTACGGCAGATGGCCTGGAACAGTCCATGATCCTGCATGGACTTGTCGATATACATATAAGTGCAGGGCGGTGCATCGAACCCGGTCAACAGCTTGTCCACGACGATCAGCAGCTTCATGCCGGCCGGCTCGTTGATGAACCGGGCCTTGGCCTGCTCTTCGTACGTCTCGGTCTTCGACATCCCCGCCTTGGCCTGCACGTCCTTCAGCAATTCGGTGTAGGTGTTGTACATGAACTGTTTGTCGGTCTCGGTATTCGCGCCGGTTTCTTCTAACGTCACGTCCTTGGCCAGCGGGTTGTACGACGTAACAACCGCACACTTGCCCTTGAACGGCGTCTTCTGGAACAGCGTGAAATACTTGCAAGCCTCATAGATACTGGAAGCCACCAACATGGCATTGCCGCGTTCGCTGGAGAGTCGGGGCTTGATGCTGAAATCGAAGATGATGTCCTCGACCACGCGATCCATGCGGGCGCGCGAACTGAGCACCTGCTGCATCGTGCCCCACTGCTTTTTCAGTTCGTTTTTCTGCCAGTCGTTCAGCGGCTTGGTCCTCGATTCGAACCATTTGTCGATCTTGTCCTGGGAGCCGAGCTGCTGATCAATGTCGCGCGCCTCGTAGACGAGATCAAGTACGACCCCGTCTTCTACTGCCTCGCTGAACTTGTAGGTATGAATGTAGCTGCCGAACACTTCAAGGCTGGTCGCGGCGTCGCGCTTGAGCAGCGGTGTGCCAGTAAAACCGATAAACACGGCCGACGGCATCATCGCCTTCATCACGCGGTTCAGACGCCCGCCTTGCGTGCGGTGGCATTCATCGACAAATACAAAAAGATCACCCACGGCACTGCTGGGCTGCGACTCGAGTTCCTTGATGAATGCATCGAAGTCCCCATCACCAAGTCCCTTGCCCGCTCCGAACTTGTGCACTAGCGAGCACAGCAGGCGCGGTGTCGGCTGACCTAATCGTGTCATTAAGTCACGGCCGCTACTGGTGCGATGAATCGTCTCTCCACTGTCCTCGAACACACGCTTGATCTGCTTGTCGAGTTCATCGCGATCGGTAATGACGACGACACGAGCGTGAGGATTGTTTTCCAGAATCCATCGAGCCAGCAGCACCATCAAGATGCTCTTGCCCGCGCCCTGAGTGTGCCAGATGATCCCGCCCTGGCGTTTGCGCACATGTTCCTGCGCGGCCTTGATACCGAAATACTGGTGCACGCGCGGTAGCTTCTTGACGCCGCCATCGAACAGGACGAAGTCGTGCATCAGCTCGATGAGCCGGACCTTGCTGCACATCGTGAACAGGTACTTGTCGAGCTTGTAACCGCTGTTATCCGCCTCGTCTTCTTTCCACCGGAGAAAGAATTTTTCCGGCGTGCCGGTCGTGCCGTATTGCAGCCCTTCCGAATCGTTACCGGCAAAGATAAATTGCACGGTGCTGAAGAACCATGCATTGAACTCGGGCTTCTGGTTGGACAGATTCTGACGGATGCCATTACCAATGCTCACGCGGCTGTTTTTTAGCTCCAACACACCGATGGCGATCCCGTTCACATAGAGCACGATGTCCGGTCGACGCTCGTATCCGCCCTTCAAGGTGACTTCCTCCGCAATCGCGAAATGATTGCGAGTTGGCTGCGTCCAGTTGATGAGCCACACGGTCTGCGCGACCTTGTCGCCTTCGACCTTGACGGGAATGCCGTAGCGAAGGAGCTGATAGACGGCTTCGTTGTTGGCGCTAAGGTCGCGCTGCGGGTGGTTGGCTTCGGTCTTGAGCCGATGAATGGCCTGGCTGATCTGTGCGGGACGATAGCCGGCTTCGGTCAGGTAGGCCGTCAGCAAACCTTCTTCGACGTTGTTGTTGCCGACGCGATCGGTCCAGTCGCCCAGATAGTCGTACTTCAACTGCTCGGTGAACAGCTTGATCACGCGGTTCTGCGTGGCTTTTTCTGACTTGCCGATTTCGTCGGTCATGTGGGTCCCCTACACCAATCTTGTTTTGCCCGTGAGCAGTTCCTGCACCATGCCTTGCTTCAGCAGTCGAGTTTTGTCGCGTCGCGCTTCCAATGCTGCCAGTTCGGCGTCCATGTCGGAGAGCACTTCGGCAATGGCGGTTTGTTCTTCTGGCTCAGGGCAAGCCAACTCAATGGTTTCGATAGTTCTAGCATTGAGACTCGGCACACCCGATGCCTCGTTATATTGCAGCCAATCAATCAAACAGAAACGATAGTAGAAGTACTTGGCGACGTTTTTCGACTTCAACTCGGAGTAGAAAAGCGTATCGACCGTCCAGAACGGCTGATCCATGTACTGGGGACGGTCAATCGTTCCTTTTCGCCCGATCAGCACCGAAGGCCGGTTATAGAGCCACTGCTTCGCCCAGCCAATCTGCCCCCCAGTAGCAAGGATGGGATACTGGCCGCTAGAAGACATAACGGCTTTCTGGTCTTTGCCGTGGCGAATCGTCAAAACATCACCTACTCGCTTCAACTCCCACGCCCCACCAAACCCCGGCAACCGTGTCTTGCCCGTGAGCAACTGCTGCATGGCCGCCTGCTTGATGTCGCGCTTCTTGGCGATCACGGCGTCCAGGCTGGAGAGCAGGGCATCGACGTCGCTCAGGGCGGAGGCGATGGCGGACTGTTCCGCTACGTCGGTCGGAATCGTCACCCGTTCAGCGTGAAGATCATTTCGATTCACGCCTGGTACGCCGCTTTTACCGCTGAATACCTGGAAATCGAACAGGTGTAAAAGATAGAAGGCAAATCTTGGGTCGTTGCCGTGAAAGTCGCGAACAAAGAGCGTGGTGTTCAACGGCCAGAACGGCCCTTCAAGATAAAAGAGTTCCCCAATTGTGCCGTATCGTCCGGTCACAACGCCCGGCGGCGAAACCATCGCAACGTCGTGATGGTCAGTTACCCCGGCAGAGCTTACGATGGGTACGCAGCCCATCTTGCGGTGCCGATGCGGTAGATCGAAGCCGCGCTGAAAAGTCACCACGTTCCCAAGCTCGATAGAGCGCCAAGGCGTCATCTCCACGTTACCCCCATCCGCAGCAGATGGCCGCTCACCTTCTCCGACAGCGCAGTAACGTCATCAAGCAGCACGGGTAGCGGGTTTTCATAACGCATTGCCAGTACACGCACGCGCTGGGTCAACGATTGCGACACATGCTCGACCTCGGCCGAGACCGTGGCATACAGCACGGCCAGCCACTTGTCATCGACCACCAGCGACTTGATTTCGGGCACCGTGAGTTTCGGATACTGCGCATATGCCTTGGCATCCAGCTCGGCCTCCAACTCGCGCAGGGATTTCTTCAGCTTCGCTTCCTTGTCGGCCAGCGCCTGCCACTGCTTCAGCACGGCCAGCTCGTCTGCCGCATCCGCATCGTCGCCGATCTCCCTGATGCGCTCCTTCACCGCTGCCGCATTGATCTTTTCATATCCGGCAAACGCCTGATCGTCGCCGCTGTGCTCTTCTTCCAACTCGGAAAGCGCTCTACTGACCGCCTCTAGGCTGGCGCTGGTATCGTCGACGGCCTTCTGCTCGGACGCGAAATACCGTGCTACGATGAGAGACTTCGGCAGCAGGTCGCACGTCCAGCCCCTGTCCTTTTCCTTACCCTTTTTGTCCGTCTCGATGATGCGATAGGTCTTCGCCACCCAGCCATCGCTCGCCAGCAGGTAGGCATCGTCCTGCATCGATTCCGCCCAATAATCCATCAAGTGCTGGTATACGTCGTAGGCGTCGATCAACGGCTTGCCTTCGTAGTGATTCAGCAGCCCATCGGCCAGCTCCACGATCAACTGCTTCGGATGGAAGCCGGGTTCCAGTGCTTTCAGCGTTTGCGCAGTGCGGGCGCGCCATTGCTCGAAGTGAGCACCCATGCTTTCAATGAAGGCCGCAAACTGTGGATGCTGAAGAATCGTTGACTTGATCGCCGCCTTGTCCACCGCGAGATCGCAATAGCCCGGCGTTCTCGGCTTGAATAGGGTCTTTTTTAGTGCCGGACAGATCGCCCAATAGTCATCGAGCGCAGCGACGTCGGCATCAGGAATGCCGCCATGCAAATGGCCCTTCAGGTCCTGAATATCTTCAGCCACGCTACTGTCGATATAGCGCGGCAGGTTCAGGTTGAAATCGTTCTTCTCGATCTCGGCCACGCTCACCATGCGCGCATAGCGCGGATCGCTTTCGTCCTGACGGTTGAATACGTCCACGATGCGGTGGATGTCCTGCTCGCGCAGGCGATTCTTGGGGCCATCCTTGATGAACCCCTGGCTCGCATCGATCATGAAGATGCCCTTACGTGCCTGCGCGTCTTCCTTGTCGATGACGATGATGCACGCCGGAATGCCAGTGCCGTAGAACAAGTTAGCCGGCAAGCCGATGATGCCCTTGATGTATCCGTAGCGGATGAGGTTCCTGCGAATTTCGGCCTCCGCGTTACCGCGAAACAGCACGCCGTGTGGCAGGATGCAAGCGCCCTTCCCGGTGGATTTCAAGCTGCGGACAATGTGCAGCAGGTAAGCGTAGTCGCCTTGCTTGGCCGGTGGCACGCCGAATGTATCGAATCGTCCGTAGGGGTCGTTTAAAGGGTCGAGGCCCGTGCTCCAGCGCTTGTCAGAGAATGGCGGATTGGCCACCACGAAGTCGAACGTCTTGAGCCTGTCGCCATCCCTGAACTTCGGATCGGTCAGCGTATTCCCCTGGCCGATCAGCGCCGTGGGATTGTCGTGCAGGATCATGTTCATGCGCGCGAGGCCACTGGTCGCGGAATCCTTTTCCTGACCGTACAGTGTGACCGACGTGGGCGCGGCGTCGCCGACTTTCAGCAGCAGTGAGCCCGAGCCGCACGTCGGATCGTATACGGTCGTCTCGCTGCTCGTGCGCGTGCTGCTGATGCCGATGATCTGCGCCATGATGCGGCTAACTTCGGCTGGCGTATAGAACTGGCCTTTGCTTTTGCCGCTTTCGGTAGCGAAGTGGCGCATCAGGTATTCATACGCGTCCCCGAGAATGTCATCGCCGTCAGCGCAGTTCTTCGAGAAATCCAGATCGGGATTCTCGAACACGGAGATCAGGTCGGTTAGACGTCTGACCATCTCCGCGCCAGTGCCGAGCTTGCCACTATCGTTGAAATCAGGCATGTCGGACAGCTTGTTGGCGGCCGCCAGCGGCCCGACGATTTTCTTGTTGATCTGGTCGCCAATGTCCGGCTTGCCTTTCAGGGCCACCATGTCCGCGAAACTGGCGCCTTCCAGGATCGTGATCGGAGCATAGCGCTGCCCGGCGTATTTATCACTGACGTACTTGATGAACAGCAGGACCAGCACGTAGTCCTTGTACTGGCTCGCGTCCATCCCTCCGCGCAACAGATCGCAAGACTCCCAGAGGGACGAGTAAAGGTCGGATTTCTTGATTGCCATAGGCTTGTGTTGGAACGTGGGTCGGTACCTGCACGACAACTCAGGTGCCGGTTTGCCCGGAATTTTAAGACATCCCAGCACGGCAGCGATTGAAAACAGCATTAGGCATATATCGCCGCTCCGAGCACGGCAGCAGCCTGCCCGCTCCGCCCGCGCGGGCGAATTTCCCCGAGGAGCCGTGATGCCAGCCTATCCTTCACCCTTCGACTACCTGATCGCCTACGGCTTGTCTTGAGGCTTGGCGTTGCAAATCGCGAGGTCCGAAAGGTTCATTTCGTTGATACCAACAGGGATCTGCAAGATACCAACGAATATTCCAGCAAGCCTTTCGGACCTAGTTGGATTCCTTCGGCCCCTAAACGGCGTTGGACAACAAAAAACCCCGCAGAATCAAGGACTCTAGCGGGGTTTTCGGACGACTTCGGAGGTCGTCGGAGAAGCATATGGTGCCGGCTGCAGGACTCGAACCCGCCACCTGATGATTACAAAGCACTCGAAAATGTCAACGATTGCAAGGACTTAGCGCAATTCCGCGTTTCCAAAACGGGCCATTCTGTCTGCCTCTTTGCCTTGTCTGGCAAGGTTCCACTGCTGATTGGAAACGCGGTCGGAGAGTGCTCCCCGTCAGTCCTGACAGGGGAAGCGGGATATAGCGGCATGCTAGATTCCTCGCTGATTTTCCTCTGGGGATTCGGCATGAGTTCAGCATTCATCCGCGAAGGCGATGCAACCGACCACGGCGGCCGGGTACTCGCCTGTACGTCTACCAACGTCGTCTTCGGCAAGCCGCTCGCGCTCGAAGGCGACATGGTGTCGTGCCCGAAGTGCGGCGGCGTCTATCCGATCGTCGGCGTCCGGGTTCGCAGCATGACGTTCGGCGGCCGGGCGGTCGCCACCGAAGGCGACAAGACTGCCTGTGGCGCATCGCTGATCGCCTCGCAAGGTCAGGCGACAGTGGAACCAACGGCGGGCGCGGGCGGCTCGGTCGGCTCGGGTAAAAGCGTCCTGGCGCAGAATGTCGCGCAGGGCGATGGCGCGTATCGCGGTCGCTTCCAGCTCGTCGACGACAAGACGCACGCGCCGATCGCGAATCACCCGTACACGGTGACGTCTGCGGATGGCCAGACAATCCAAGGCACGACAGACGCCAGCGGCCACACGGATTGGCTCAGTAGCCATCAGGCGTCGTCCCTGTCGTTCCAGCAGCCCGGGAGCAGCGCATGAGCGACGGCTACTCCCCGGGCTCATCGCCTGGGGGCATGAGCCCGGGCGGCCAAACAACCCAGGTTGGGGTTAGCGCGGCCAAGCTCTCACCGAAAGACCGCAAAGTTCTGTGTCATACGTTCTGCGAGTGCCGGCGCATCGGCGTTGCGACGAAAGCTGGGACCATCCAGCGGCAGCGTTGCGTCGAGATGCGCCTCGGACTGCCGAACGAAGTGTCGAAGATGCAGACAGGCGTTCCGACGGAATATCGCCCGGAACAGCCGTACGACATGACGACGGTTCCGCCCGAGCCGATCATGGACTATGACGACCCGCTCGAGCCCAATACCGGGATTCGCCAGTGGATCAAGGATGTGTGGCCCAGCAAGGGCAAGAAGTACGAGAAGGGTGATGTGCGCCGCCCCGACGTCGTCATCGTGAACGACCCATCACAACCGCCCGTGCAGTCGAACATCAAGACCGTCGTGGAGATGAAATTTCCCGGAGACACATACGGCCCCGACCAGGAGGACGATTACATCGAAATCGCTGGCGGCCCTTCCAACTTCAAGTAAGCAACGCAAACGATCTGACCTCGCAGCGCGAGGATACGTACACACCGCTTGCACGTGCGATAGTAGGCGTTCGGCAAGGCGGAGCCGCAGAGTCGGGCATGCCGCCACGTCACGCGAGTCAGGCCCACATCGGTACACAGCCGTACCAGATCCAAGCTGATACGTCACCGATCGTGGAAGAGTTTTTGCAGAATACGCTTTCGAACAACCGTTACGAATCGCTTGAGCATTTGCAAACCCGAGCAGAGAACTACTTGAGATATCGCAGAGC
>NZ_JBNCAB010000135.1:0-13154 GCF_049805555.1 Burkholderia sp. DN3021
CGCAACTGCTGCATGGGCAGGAGCAGCGTGTCTATGGCGACAGCGCCTACGCGAGCCAGAAGGCGCCGATTCACGGCAAGGCGCCCTGGGCGGGCAACTTCACGAATCAGCGCACGCGCCGCAACGGCGTGGTCAATGAGGTGGAGCGGCGCAAGGACCGCAACAAGTCGAAGATTCGGGCCCGCGTCGAACATGTGTTCGCCGTGGTCAAGCGGTTGTGGGGCTTCACGAAGGTGCGTTATCGAGGACTCGCGAAGAATGCGAACCGCGCCTTCGTGGCCCTGGCTCGCCAGTAATGGGCGAAAACTGGGCCTGGGGCCCGCCGACAAGGGCCTCCGCCCTTTGAACGGCGCCCAGGATGACCGAAAACGAGCAAGAAATGCTTCGTTCATGATTGATTTGCCTCGAACTCTTGATGACATCATGAATGTGGACGCTTGTTCAGCATTGTCTTTACAAGGTGCGACGCTGCGCGCACCGGAACTTTTGAACTGGTTTTATGACACGCATGTCGTAGCAAAAGACAGGTTAGGCCGGCATCGCTGTCCAGGATGCGGCGTGAGTCAGTCGGGCAAGCAGGGCGGATATGACAATCTCACACAAGTTTCTTTAGGCTCAACGGGTGAGCAACGGTAAGCGACTGGTTCTATCGCGATAGTGGCAATCGGCCAAGGGGATGTTTATTTGAATAGGATTCCTTATGCGACCAATGAATAGAATTGCTAGGCGGATGTCTGGTTCTTGCGATCGCCCTTCATCTTCCCTTTGGCGATCACGTGCATCAACTCGATGCCACCGAGCAGGATGCGGGCGCAGTGAAAGTCCTTGAAGCCCATCATCCGCCAGCTTTTCCCGACCGGACGCTTGCGCTGCAGAAACGCCTTTTCCAACACCGGCAGTAGCTTGATGGCCCATCGATGCACCGTCGAGTGATCGACCGACACGCCCCGTTCGGCCATCATCTCCTCGAGGTGGCGCAGGCTCAGCGGGTACGCAACATACCAGCGCACGCACTGCAGGATCACCTCGAGCGGGTAATGCAGTCGCTGGAACTGCGGCGCCTCTGGCGCCGCCGAAGTCAAACGCTGGTCGACCGGCCGCAAACGTAGCGTGGTCCTTCGGTTGCTGCGCGGCAAACCCGTCGATGCCGTATCCCGTGAAGTCGGCGTGACGATCGCCGAGCTCGAGCAATGGCGTGAGCTGGCACTGGCCGGCATGGGGAGGCCGGCCTGAAGACACGGACCAGCGATTCGCTCGAAGCCTGGCTCAATGACGCCGTGCGACGCGTTGGCGAGCTGTCCATGGAAAAACGAGATCCTGCGCAGGGACCGTGAACTGCAGGCCCGTCGCCCTTTGACCGGTCGGAGATCGTCGACATGAGACACGAGATCTCCGTCAGCGTAGGTAAGCCCTTCGGATTGCAACGGGTTTGCCAGGTGCTCGCATTCCCGCGCTCGACGATCTATGCGGTTCGTGCCAGAGCGAGCGCCAACGTGACGCCGATGGTTCCGCGTAGGCGTGGGCCAAAGCCGAAGATGCCTGATGCTGACCTGCTGAAGGCCATTTGCGACGATCTCGCAGCTTCGCCCTTCAGCGGCGAGGGACACCGCAAGGTTTAGGCGCGGCTGCGCATCGTGCACGACATCCGTGTGTCCCGGACCCGCATACTGCAGTTGATGCGCGAGCACAGGTTGCTCTCGCCGCACCGTCAGGCACGAGGCGAGCCCATCCTTCTCGACGGCCGGATCACGACTGATCGCCCCAATGAGATGTGGGGAACCGACGGCGTGCGCATCGCGACCGTGGAAGATGGTATGGTGTGGATCTTTTCGGCCGTCGATCACTGCGATGGCATGTGCACCGGCATTCATGCCGCGAAAATCGGTGACCGCTTCGCAGCTTTCGAGCCAATCTCCCAGGGGCTGCTGGGCGAGTTTGGCTCGGTAGCCGCCGACGCGGGCCGCGGGTTGTCGCTGCGCATGGATCATAGCTCGCAATACACCTCGGACGACTTCCTCGACCAGATCAGGTTCTGGGGTATCATGCCGAGCTACGCCTTCGTCGCCGAGCGGTTCAACCGGACAATGAAGGAACAGACTAGCGCCTCTGTTGTCGAGGAGATAACGCGCATTGTGCAGGTCCGCTTATAGAGAGTTGGCGATCGGAGCGCGATCCTTGCATAGCCGCGCCGCCCGGACTTTCAGATTTCGCTCAACGGGTCATTGAGGTAAGTGAGCGATGAAGCCAGGCATGAAGGCGACCCTGAAACGATTGTTCCAGCGACTGCATTACCCGCTCGAGGTGATCCTGCAGTGCGTGCACTGGTATGTTGCGTACCCGCTGAGCCTGCGCAGCCTCGAGAAGATGATGGCCGAACGGGGCGTGTCGGTCGATCACTCGACGGTGCATCGATATCGACAGCGCAAGCGTCCGGTCGAGAAAAGCCGGCGGATGATGGGCTTCAAGGACTTTCACTGCGCCCGCATCCTGCTCGGCGGCATCGAGTTGATGCACATGATCGCCAAAGAGAAGATGAAGGGCGATCGCAAGAACCAGACACCCGCCTAGCAATTCTATTCATTGGTTGCATAAGAAACCTATACAAATAAACATCCCCTTGGCCGATTGCCACTATCGCGACAGAACCTAAAAAAGACGCCGGACACATGCCCGGCATCAACGAGGAGGAGACAGAGAGGTAGTTCAACAAACCACGCTCCACGATCTACCAAGTCCTTGCATCCTGGCTGATCGTTGTTGCCAATGGTATGTGGGATCTGATTGTATGAGGATCAACAATCGTTAAGGCAATGCTGAACAAGCAGGGCAATCGCATGAGGGGCCCTCCCCGCCAAGGAGTTCGGCGCGGTAGCAATCACTGGTGGCCGCCTTCAAGCGTCGGATTTTGATACCGGCTTTGGTCATCGTATCGCGTCGCAATAGGTTCATCGTGATTCGAGCCTTTGTTCGACAGGGTATGCGCAGACGCACCCCGCACATACGGCCGGGCATTGATGAACAGCCTTCAGATCGCCGTGCGGGCAGTACAGGCTGAGCTGGCCTCGCCGCTTCAGGCTCTGATTGTAGGCGCGGGTGTTTGCGACCCGATACGTCGGTTTCGGGCGTTTGCGCGGCGCACCGGATTTCAAGCTGGCTTTATATGGCACTGAACGTTCACGAGGCGGATAGATCAATGGCCCTTTCTACTCGACCTCACGCTGCCGCGCAACTACCCCTTCCGAACAAAGCCGCAGCGCAGTTACATCGCGATATCCCCGCCCAGCACGCCTCGCCCGGCAGTCCATCGAACCATCCGCGCATCCCGATCGCCGCCCGCCGTCGAAGCGTTCACGCACGCGCCGCATCTCCGCCTTCCGCGAAGTCCGGCGGCGCGGCTTCGCCGCAGTGTCCCCGCGCGGCGCGTCGCACTTCGCCGGGCGTTCTGCCGAAGCGCCGGCGAAACAGCTTGCCGAACGTCGACTGATCGGGAAACCCACACGCATGCGCGATCTCGCCGATGCTGAGCGCAAGTTCGGGCCGCTCGAGGTAGCCGAGGCTGCGGTTCAGCCGCGCGTCGCGCAGCACCGCCTTCACCGTCTGCGATTCGCGGCGAAACAGGCGATAGAGTTGCGTCCGCGAGCAGTGGATCGCGTCGGCGATCCGCTCGGGCGTGAGCGTCGGTAGATGAAGATGCTGATCGATGTAGTGGTACGCGGACTGCAGCCTGTCAGCGCGCGCGGGCGCGCCGCGCCGCACGCCCGACGACAGCGCCGCCTGAAGCAGCGCGCGGCCGAGTTCGGCCGCGCGCGCGAGCACGCAATCGAGCTCTTCGGACGATAGCGCCGGGCCGCGATCGCCGATCAGCGCGAGTTCGGCCGCGAGAAACGGTGCGAGCCGCGCCGCCTGCAACGAAGCCGCGCCCGGCGACGAATCCATTGCCGCCTGGCCGAGCGTGCGCCCCACCGACGCGCGCGGCAGCCTGAGCGCACTGAAACACGGCTCATTCCAGCGCACGCGCATCGGCTGGCCGCCGTCGAGCATGAACAGGTCGTTCGCGCAAAAACGCGCATCCGGCAAGCCGGGCGCTTCGACCGTGCACTCACCCGCATGCAGCGCGCAGATCGTCACGTGCGCGTCGGCCATCGCTGCGCTCAGCCAGGCTTTGCCGCTCCGCGCGTCGAGCGACGCGCCGCGGAAACGAACGAACCGGCCGCGCTCGCACCGGCAGAGAAAGCCGTGCCCGTGAAACGCGCGCGCCGCCGCGCGCACGTCCTCGCACTGGAACACGTGCGCTCTCCAGAACGCCGCTGCGTGCGCGAACGGCATGTCGTCGGTCGAAAAGAACTGCAGCAGCGGGCCGCTGCGGGGCGTGTGCATCTTCGCCATAGTGAAGGCCGGTGAATGGTACGACGGAAAGCGCGTCTGCCGAGAGACCGTGCGGGACACATGCCGCATGTCGCGATTGCGCAACGCGTCACGCATTACGAAATGCGCAGCGCGCCAAAAGGCTGCCGAATCGAGCATGAGCGGGGCGTCGAGAGCTGAAGCGCCTGGCGTGCTGCAAGCGATAGGCAACGCACGGCGTGCGATGCCTGACTCACGATGCGCCGCATGCGACGCCCCCGGCAAACGTCGGCGATGCAGCGGGCTCGGCGCAAGCGCCGCCGCGCACGCGCACGCAACGCATCGGCGGCCGGCTCATGCCGCATGTGCCGCGCCCGCACCGCACGCCGACTTGTCGGCTTGCGTCGGACGCGCGCACGCACTCACGGCGCCGGACGCCGCGTCCGCATAGGCAAGACCTTGCACTTGCGATCCTCAGGCCGATCGCCGATGTACCGGACGACCAACGCGTCGAGTTTTCGCAGCGCGCGCCGGTCGTGATACAGGCCGCGATGCGCGACGTATTTGACCGCTTCGAACACCTTGCCGAATAGCCCTGTCCTGTCGATCTTTTCGCTAACCTCACGAATGTTCGCGACGATCCGGTTCCGCTTCGCGAGCAGCACCTGCTTGCTGACCGCGCTATTGAAGCGGATCTCCTTGAGCACGTCCATCCGGATCGCCTTGATCTCGCTTCTCATCGTCCGGCCATCGCGTTCGCTCGCCGCACCCTGCGCGCGCCGGTCGTCGCCATCGGGTCGCGCATGCCGCTCGAGCGCGTCATGCCGGCGGCTCCATTGCGCGACAGTCATTTCATTCAGCTTCGTCATGATGTTTTTCCTTTCGTGAACATTGGCGAGCACCCATTCTCCGGCACGCATCGGCGCGGCACTTTCACGAACCGCTCGGCGCGCGGCATGCGGTGGTCGAGGCTCGTCACGTCGGATGTCAGATGCTCGATGCCGCGTCGCGCGGCAATCGGATGCGAGCGCGCCCGCCGTGCACTACATCGCCGGCGCACACGCGTTCGCATATCCGTATCGATACGCCCAGTGGATCACGGTCGCGACGTTGCGTGCGCCCAGCTTCTGCATTAGCCGCTGCCGATGGCAATCGACCGTTTTCGGACTGATGTTCAGCACCGACGCGATCTCGCGATTGCGCATCCCGTCCGCGATCAGCTTAAACACCTGCTTCTCGCGCGGCGTGAGCTCGTCAATGGGCGACGCCAGCATGCTGCCGCCCGCCGCCGATACCACTCTCGCTTCGTCGAGCGACGGATCGATGTGAACGCGCCCCGCCATCACGTGCCGAACCGCCTGCACGACGCCGGCCGGGCTGCACGACTTCAGCAGATAGCCGGACGCGCCGAAGCGGATCGCATCCGCCGCGCGCGCCTCCGAGCCGAGCGCGGTGAAGACGACGAACAGCACATCCGGATGAACCCGCAGGATCTCACCCATCGCCGGCAGCGGATCGTCGCCTGGCAGCATCACATCCATCAGCACGAGATCCTGGCGATCACGACCGCACCGATCGCTCGCCTCGGCCATGTCGGCCGCGCCGGCCACGTCGATTCCCGCATACGCCCTGCCGAGCACGACCTCGATGCCGTCGCGCACGATTGGATGGCTGTCGACGACAAGCACCCGTTCACACTTTCTCTCTACTACCATATCGAATTCTTGTTGCTCCGATGCATCCTGTCCTGCGCGCCCGCCTGCACGACGCGTCGCCCGAGCCAACCCCGATCCCCACCCGCACATGCCATTGAGCTTAGCGCGCGCACATCACTGGAAGATTTCAGACCTGTTTCGTTCGTTCACACGTTCGCCACTCAGCTGTCGCAGCTGCGCGCGGGCGGGCGTCGTGCGCGGCAATCGGACTGGGCCGCCGCTTCGTCGATTCAACCGCACTACGCGCGGGCCGCGCGTGAATCCGCCGGGTGATCCCGCGCGACGGCGTCGTACGCGCCCATCTGTTCGAACGCGACGATCACGCTTTCGAGGCGCGATGCGAATGCCTCGAAAGCGTCGACAAATCCGCGTACGTCGAGATTCGCCGTTGCAATGCGCTCGATCAGCATCATGGCCGCCATGTCCTCGTCGAGGCCGAGGCCGCCGCCGCTCGCTTCCGACAAGTCTAGATTGACGGCGAGCATCCGTTTCCACATTTCGGCCGGCGCATCCGCCGGGAATTCGCCGACCATTCCGTACAGCACAAGCGCGTCGGACCGGTCGCGAATCGAGATCATCAGTTGCGCGTCGAGCAGCACGAAGCACTGCCCGTGCTCGTCGAAGTCCAGCGGTACGCCCGCCGCTTCGCTCAACGTGTCCAACCATTCGGTATGCGTATTCATCGTTTGAGGTTCTCCATCCGAGTCATGTGATTCAAATCGGTGCGCGCCGCTGTCCGACGAGCGGCGGCGCGCTCACGCGGCCTCCATGCCCTCATGAGGCCTTCGTGCAACCTTCAGTCGGCGATCGCGATCGCCATGAACGCTTCGATCTGGGCGATCATCGCGTGCGCGGCCAGCATCTGCAGCGCGGATTGGTCGTTCGGCGGCGGCACGCCGAGATGCCGGTCGAGCGTCTCGACGAACACGCGCGCCTTGCGCGTCAGAGCCGCGACATCGTCGCGAGCCGACGGTGTGCAACGCTTCATCGCGTCGGCCAGGTTTGCGTCCGCTCGATCGCGATGCTTGCCGGATCGCCCGGCGGACAGTTCGGCGAAGTACGCGCCGATCCGCTCAACCTCGCGCGCGAGATCGTCGAGCCGCGCTTGCCGCGGCGCGTGCGCCGGAGCTCGCCCGAGATCGGTTTCGCGCGCGAACGGGCCTCCCGCCGCCGCGCCAGCCTCCGAGAATGCGCGCCACGCCAGCCGCACCGACGCGCTTTCGTACAACCGCTCGCAGTGGCGCGCGACGCCGGCACGCTGCCGGTTCAGCGTGTCGATCCTCTCCTGCACGGTCCTCGCATACGCATGTGCACGATTCGGATCCTCGGAGACCCATGTGGCCGTATACGGCACGAACTGCTCGGCGCCGCCGCAGCGCAGCACGCGCAGCGCCATCGACGCGCAGTTTTCCGTCTTGCTGATCATCTGGTACTTGAGTTCGCCCGTCGTCGCGGCGTTCTTCACCGTGCGCGCGTCGCGCAACATCGCCGCCTCGTTCAGCCCGAACAGCACGAACGTAGCCCGGCCGGACGCGTCGCGCGTGTCGTGCCCGTCGCACTTATTGTGCTTGTCGCGGTTGAATCCGATCGCCGGGAAGTACACCTTGCGCGCGCTCTGCCCCCATTGCAGCCCCGTATCCAGCTTCTGCCCCGCTCTCGGGAAGAAACGTGCGTCGCGAAAATCCGCGTCGTCAAGCGGATCGTAGGCCTCCTTCCCGATCTTTCCTCTCGCGAGCTCGCCTCGCCACAGATTGCGCACGGTTTGCGCGCCGATTTCCGATCGCTTGTCCTGGCGGTATTCGTTCAGCGCCTCCGCGTCGACGCGCTCGAATCCCTTGCCATCGAAAGGGTTTAGCGGCCACCAACTGACGTGCTCGTACACGTGCTGGCTGGCGTCGGCATCCGCCTGATTCTTGATTGTCAGCGATGCATGCCCCGGATGATCGATACCTCGCCATTCCCATGACCGAAATACCATCTGGCGCGCAAGCGGCTTCGCATCGCCCGTCCCGTGAAAGTGCTCGGCGATCGACACCATGTTGCGCACGAGCCGCCGATCCAGCGGCTCGCCGTCGCGCCGCGCGCCATAGTCGAACGCCGCTTTCGCGCTTTCCGTTCCGTATCGCTTCGACAGCGCGAGCACGAAACCCTCGAGCGCACGGCGGTTGTCCGTGCGAACCTGCTCGACGTAGCGCCGGACCACGCCGCAGTGCTTGAGCAGCGGGACGTGCGCGAGAATCTCGAACAGCCGCTCCTTCATCCCCAACCTCGCGACCGATACCGCCGGACCGCGCGCGTCGCCGCCGACGACGAAACGCGCGCCGGATCGTGCGCTTGCGACGAATGCATCGACATTGATCATCCTGTCCTCCCTTCGTTTCGAGACGTTCCGATACGGCGCGCCAGCCGCGCTGGCCGTCGCGCATGAGCGTCGAGCGGATCGCCCCCCCGGCGGCGCGTCAACGCCGGGCGGCCGGCGCGGGATCCCGCTCGACACGAATGCCGATGCTGAAGACATTCGTCCGGCGTAGCTTTCAGATTCTGCTCACGCGGCAATGCACATGCCGGTTCGCCGGGCAAGCGGCGCAGCGTCGCGGACTGCGCGCGCCCGCGCGTCCCGCGCCGCATCCGGCACGCGCTCGCTCGGCCATGCGGCATGGGTTCGCTTCGCGCGTCAATGCGCTATTGGCGGTTGAACGGTCGCACATCGCCGAGCGGCGCCGCATACGACCGCATGTGACCTCACGCGGCCTCGCGCAACCGCAAATGAGCTATTTATGGAATCGGACCACGTGCGTCGGTCCCTAGAATCGATCCGGTTATCCGCATTACGCGAGCGCCGTTGTCGAACGAAACGCGACGCGGATGCGGGCGACCGGATCCCTTTCCACTCAATCGAGAGCACAACATGACTTACAACCCGAGAATCGGCGGATTCACGCTCGTCAGGAACGCGTCGTTCGACGTTCACGCCAACCGCTGCGAAGCGCGGCCGCGCACATCGTTTGCACAGCAGATCAAGCGCGTCTTCAGCAAGATCGACGAAGCGCTCGGCCAGCTGTTCCACCGCAGGGCGCCGGACAGCGCGCCCGGGCGGGGCAAGCTGCAGGACGTTCGCTACGTCCGCAGCTATCGACCCACCGGCGACCCGAAACAGGCGATCCGGCATTTCATGGACGAGGCGGTCAAGCAGGTCGCCGACACGCGCACCAACGAGATCCGGCGCGATCCGGAATTCGCCCGGCAGATCTACGAATCGGCGCTCTGCGCGATCTTCAGCGAAGCGAGGGACCGCTTCTGCATGGATCCCGCGACGCGCGCGGGCAATGTGCGCCCGGCGTTCGTCGCAGCGCTCGGCGATGCGGCGCGCGCGACAGGGCTGCCCGGCGCCGACAAGCAAGGCGTGTTCACGCCGAGCGGCGCCGGCACGAATCCGCTCCACCTCGAGATCCGGCAGCGCGCCGATGCGCTGATGGGCGCCGAGCTGATCGCGCGCCCGGAGTACCGCGAGCTTCAGTTGCATGCGCGCCAGCAGGCGATCGATCTCGTCGCGAACGCGTTGCCGGCCGAGCGCGCCAACACGCTCGCCCGCTTCCAGCAGACGGTGCAGACGCTCGAAGCCACGTACCGCCGCGCGGCGGAGGATGCGTCGCTCGACGCGAAGAGAACGTCGGACGCGCCGGGCACCGCGTGACGAAGTAGCGTGTGATCCGGATCGTCCGGCGAGGGATGCCGGGATGGTCCAGATCGTGGAGCTGCGGGGACTGAGGATTCGATGACTTCGACGAGACTTCGGTGACTTCGATGACTTCGGAGCGCTCGACGGATTCAAGGAGTTCCGTCGCTCCCGAAGCGATTCGCGCCGGATCGGCCCCCGCATTTCGGTATGAGCTAATGTCAAATGTGGTGTACGAGGGTCGAGCGACATGATCAGGCGGCAAGCGGTTGCGCAGGAGCCGGTGCGCTCTCGGTCACCGGTGTTCCGTCCTTGAAGGTCACGCCTTTCAAGAGCGGCTCGATCTTGTCGACTCCGCGAATGCGGCACCACGACTGCTCAGCTGCTTCGATGAGCTTGAAGGCCATGCCGAGGAATGTCGCGCGTGACAGACAGTTTCGCGTACGGGTCGTGCGATGGCGAACTGTCGCGAAGGTCGACTCGATCGGATTCGTCGTGCGCACGTGCTGCCAGTGCTCGGCCGGGAAGTCGTAGAACGCGAGCGGCTCGTCGCGATCCTTCGTGATCTTCTCGGCCGCTTTCGGATATTTGGCCGTATAGGTCGCGACGAACTAATTGTAGGCGACGATCGCGTCGGCGCGCGTCATATCGCGAATCGAAGGAATCGTGGAAAGAACTGCTGCTCGACCTGAAGAAACGAGGCTTGCAGGCCCCACCGCTGCTTGCGGTCGGCGATGGCGCAATGGGACTGTGGGCGGCGTTTGAAGAGGTGTTCCCGCAGACGCGACACCAGCGCTGCTGGTTCCACAAGATCGGCAACATCCTCAACGTCATGCCCAAATCGCAGCACGGCAAGGCCAAGGCGGCGCTCGCAGAGATCTGGAACGCTGCGACGAGAGCCGATGCAATCGTCGCGTTTAAGCTGTGCGATTCACAGACATCGTTTCACTTTCTTGAATGCCGTTTTCTTGGCGCGCTTGAGTTCGTGGCTCCGGTAGGAGACTCGAGTTCAAGCGCGCGCCGATGATGTTCGGCAAGGGTCTTGTCAACTCGCCATTCGCGATGCCGGATTCGCTCTTTCCGCCCGTCATAGGCGCTTTCCACCTGCTCCGCGAGAGGTGTGATTTCGCCCACTTCTGCGATGCGGTCAACGGGCGTCTTGCCACCGAGTGAGCTCATCAGACGCCGCTGCACCGATTCGGCGAAGAACTCGCCACCCCTGTCGGTCTGGATACGCTGGATTGGAAATGGCATCTCCTCGATGACACGATCAAGAAAAAGCAGCGTATTTCGGGCGTTTCTGCGCGGGTAGACAGCCAGTACGCGGAAGCGCGAGCAGTCGTCGAGGCCGTGTATTGATAGACGCCTCGCGCGATCTTCATCGTGTCCATCTGGACTCGATCCCCGGGAACCGGGCGGCTATAGCGTTTGGGATCTGCCGGCCGCCTGGAACGCACTAACGGCTTCACAGACGCCTCGGTAAGAACCTTGTGAATGGTCGCGAGGGACAGTTCTCTTTGTTCATGTAGCCGTAACTCGTTCTGAATCCGGCGTGCTCCCTTGCGCTCCGCACGCAGCCGGAGAATCGTCGCCCGATCAGCTTCGGAAACCTTTCGGTTTGGACTGTTGAGAGGGCGGCGACTTTGAGAGCGCAGACCTTCTTTTCCAGCATCCAGGTAGCGTCGTAACCACTTGCGGAGTGTCGGTCTCGAGATGCCACACCGCGCGCATACGAGACCGGCGTTGCCGGTCTCGTGATACATCACCACCCAACGTAGTCGAGTCGCAATCTCGCGGCCCATCGCTTTATCTTAGTTGAAACGATGTGTATGAATCACACACTTAAAAATATCGAAAACCTGTCCGAACGAGCGAGACCACCTGTATCTTCACATCCTCATGCCTTCGGCCTCAGTGGCATCATGCCAGCGTCCGCGCGATTTTTCGAGGTGCCCTAGTGTCGAGACTGGTGGGGCATCGCCAGTACGATAAATTCGAAGTACATTAATGCCATTTCCAAGGCCGTAGCGTTTTTCAAAGGCACGTTGCCCGCCAGGCGAGCCGAAATCGTAGACGAGGCCGAACTGACCATCGATGATCATTACATTGGTACCACTGTGCACTAGATTCATCGCATGTGAGAAATCCCTCCCCCTTACAGGCACCACAATGATGTTTCTGCTCTTCTCTTGCACATTGCTTAGGAGTTGCTGAGAGAGTGATTCATTCGTCAATGATATCTCAGTGTAGTTTTTCGTCAAAACATTCTGAGGCAGCCCGCCCGACCCGGTGCTATTCGCCACCCAGAATTTATCTAATCTCCCTGAAGTCATGGCTTCAAGATTGCGCTCTACCGCCTTGGCACAGATGACGCAATTCTGATTGAGTGCACCAGTGGAAAAATATGAGAGGCTGTTGCCCAGCATCGCCTTGAGTCGATTCGGATTTACATTTTTTGCGACATAATCATAAGCGTGAGCACACTTCTCCGTCACCAGCTTCTGAAAATCAAGTTGACATGACATAGAAGTCAATCCATCGTCAAAATTTGGGTGATCTGTAACTTTATCAAAATAACCCACACTCGGATTATCGAGAATTTCAAAATCATCAACAGCACCAACCAGATCTGCACCAGAAAAGTTTGAGCCGAGCAAGGAGAAACTATTGCTTCTCGAAAAATTTGGATGGGAACAAGTTGAGGAGAGCGGGCCATGTGAACCGCCCGCGTCAACAAGCAAAGGGCGTAGATTTTCCGAAACTTCCTCTAGAAAATCAGCAGACGTCTGACCATCCTCCTTAGCTCCATTTATCAATTCAAGAATTTTGCCTTGAAGACCCGCCCGCCCCTCAGGAAATGTCTCGCAATCCTTTGTAACTTGATCCGATAAATCCATCCATATTTCTGCAATATGGCTCGGGAGGGTTGCGTCTCCACGAAAGATGCTATCAAATACAGCATTTCTTCGAGTGCAGAGGCGAATGAGAGTATGGGCTAGCGCTACGCTGCCGTGAACGTCATAATCAGACTTCGCGATGAATTTCGCCACCTCGGAAGCATCAACATCCTCGCTGCGAGTCGCAATATTGATTTTCTGATGAAGGTATTGGATTGCCACCGCCAATCTGCTCTTGAATGCGACATTCGAGGATGCATTAATCATGGTGTTGCGGATTGCAACCGTGTCCGCTTCGCGACTATCTCTCAGGGTCGAATTTTTATCCCAGGAACTTCCGAGGGGGCATTGAAAATAATTTGATATCTTCATAATGTCATTAATTTTCGATATGTTTCAATGGGATCCAGCATATTAAGTACGCGCAGCACGGCTTTGTTCGACAGGGTATGCGCTCAGTTGGTTGCGGGCGCAATTAGGCTGTTTTGACGCAAACCGCCTTGCCGAAGCTGTTCCACCGGT
>NZ_JBNCAB010000136.1:0-12738 GCF_049805555.1 Burkholderia sp. DN3021
CACCGGCGGCGTCCCCGGCGGCTTCCGCCAACCCGGCCCAGGCGGCCCCCGCGGCCCAGAGCGCGACGCCGCCCGGCCAACAGGACCCCGACTCGATCCGGCGCGCAGCCCTCGCGTTCCTGCAGCAGCAGATCGCGGGCCTGCCCGGCAAGACCACGGCGACAGTCACGACCGCGTTTCCGCGCGGGCTCGCCGCGTGCACGACGCTCGAGCCGTTCCTGCCGACCGGCGCGCGCCTGTGGGGCCGCACGACGGTCGGCGTGCGCTGCGCGGGCGAACGGCCGTGGACCGTCTACCTGCAGGCGAAGGTCGCCGTGCAGGCCACCTATTACGTCGCCGCGCGCCAGATCGCGCCCGGCGAGCCGCTGGGCGCGGCCGACCTGGTCGCGCGCGACGGCGACCTGACGGTGCTGCCGCTCGCGGTGATCACCGATCCGGCGCAGGCGGTCGGCTCGACCGCGCTCGCGCGCATCTCGGCCGGGCTGCCGCTGCGGCAGGACATGCTGAAGAGCGCGGCGTCGGTATCGGCCGGCCAGACGGTGCGGGTCGTCGCGGCCGGCCCCGGTTTCACGATTTCGGCCGAGGGCAGCGTGCTCGCGAATGCGGCGCCCGGCCAGTCGGTGCGGGTGCGGATGGCGGCGGGCCAGATCGTCACGGCAATCGTCAAGGACGCCGGCACCGTGGAAATTCCGCTGTAGGGACGGATCCCGCCGCAAGATTGCAAAGAATTGTTTATTCGGAGAATTTCGGGCTCACGATGCTAAAGTTCGGGCCGACCCGGCCGTTATCTGGGTCAAACCGTACAGGAAAGCCATCGTGAAGATCGATTCCACTCCGAAACCGAGCCCCCTCGCGCCGACCGGCAACGGCGCGGCCCGTGCACAATCCGGCGCGGCCCAATCGTCCGCGCAGGCGGCCGACGCAGGATCGACCGGCGGCGACGCGACCGTGAACCTGTCGGGTCTGTCCGGCCAGTTGCGCTCGGCATCCGCGTCCGGCAACGCCGATATCGACACGGGCCTGGTCCAGTCGATCAAGGAAGCGCTGAACAACGGCACGCTGACGATCGATGCGAACAAGATTGCCGACGGCGTATTGAACACCGCCCGCGAACTGCTGCAACAGCAGCGCCCGCAGGGCAGCTGAGCCGGCCGCCTCGCGGCCGGTCCCCCCGGTTTGCCGGCGCGCCGCACCCCGCGCTCCGGCGCGACGAGCATGACGCGATGAGAGAAGAGCTGCTGGCCACGGTCAACGACGAACACGCGACGGTCGAGGCGTTCGCGTCCCTGCTCGCCTACGAGGAAAAAGCGCTGACGACGGCGGAGCCGCTCGACATGCTGCCCGGGATCGTCGAGAAGAAGAGCGAGCTGATCGACCGGCTCGCGCAGCTCGAACGCACGCGCGACACGCAGCTGTCCGCGCTCGGCTTTGCGTCGGGCAAGAAAGGGATGGACCAGGCCGCCGAGCGCGATGCACGCCTCGCCGGCCGCTGGCAGTTGCTGCAGCAGGCCGCCGAACGCGCGCGCCAGGCCAACGCGAACAACGGGATGCTGATCCGGATCCGGATGGACTACAACGAGCGCGCGCTCGCGGTGCTGCGCTCGGCGCCCGCACCGGCCGGCGTCTACGGCCCCGACGGGCGCGTGTCGGCGCTGACGCGCTGACGTCGCGCCGCGCGGCCGCCCGACGGCCGCGCGCCTGCCTTGCCCTTCCTTACAACAGCGGACACGCGGTGACCTGCGTGCCGCGCGCCACGCACAGCCGCTCGTAGTCGCGCAGGTACGCGCGCTCGTCGTCGTCCAGCAGGTCGAGATCGATCAGGTCCCAGTCGTAGCCGACCGTCACGATGTTCTCGAACGTCACCGTATCCGGCTGCGCTTCGTCCGGCCGGATGATCACGATGTTCTCGATCCGCACGCCGCCCTTGCCCGGCACGTAGATGCCCGGCTCGACCGAAATCACCGCATTCGGCACCAGCCCGTATTTCGCGCCCGGCGCGAAACGCACGCCGCCTTCGTGCACGTGAATCCCGACGCCGTGCCCGGTGCCGTGGCCGAAGTCGTGGCCGTGATCGCGGCACACCTGCCGCACGAGCGCATCGACGTCGCCGCCCGTCGCCGAGGCCGGGAAGCGCGTGACGAGCCCCTTGATGCAGGCCTTCAGCGCGACCGTGTAGATCTCGCGCTGCCACGGTTGCGCGACCGTGTCCGCGCGCGTGCGGCGCAGCACGACGCGCGTGCAGTCCGTCGCGAAGCCGGCTTCGTAGTACGCACCGCTGTCGAGCAGCACGAGTTCGCCTTCCGTCAGCTCGACGTCGGCGCTCGCCGCCGTGTAATGCGCGAACGCGCTGTTCGCGCCGTTCGCCGCGATCGACGGAAACGTCAGCGCGACCGCCGAGCGCGCGCCGTACGCGTCGTTGATCGCGCGCGCCAGGTCGTATTCGGTGTGGCGTGCGCCCGGCTCGCCGCTCTTCGCCCAGCGCATCGTCTCGGCGATCGCCGCGGAGCTGCGCGCGAACGCGTCGCGGAACCGGTCGAGCACCGCCGGCGTCTTCGCGGCCCGCATCGCCTCGACCGGATTGAAGTCGGCATGCCGCGCGTGCGGCCACACGCGGCTGACCGCGTCGACGAGCGCGCAGTTCACCGATTCGAAGCCGTAGCACACGTGATCGACCGCGAACTGCGCGAGAAAGCGCTCGAGCGCCGCGACGTCGCGCCGGATCACGTGCAGCGCCGGATACGACTCGAGCGCGACTTCGCAGCGGTCGCAGCCTTCCGGCAGGAACAGCGCGACCTCCCCGCCGACCGAGAACAGGAAGCCGAGATGCGACGATGCATTCGGGATGTGATAGCCGCGGCTGTTCAGCAGATACGCGAGATCGTCCGACGCGCAGGTGAAGAACGCGGTCCTACCGTCGGCCGCGCCGGTATGCGCGGCGAGCTTGCGGTTCAGCGTGTCGAGGTTCTGCGCGACGCTCAGGCCCGTCATCGATTCCGGCAGCTCGAAGATCGGCCGCTCGACGACCCAGCCCGGCAGCGCGATCGCGCGGTCGATCTCGCGATCGGCGAGGCTCGTCCAGTCGAGCACCGCGGCCTGCGTCTGCTCGAGCAGCCGGTCGCGCTGCGCGACGCTGATCCGCAGCCCGTCGTAGCCGACCCGCGCGAGCCGGCTCGCATGCGCGACCAGCCAGTCGGCCATCGCCTGCCAGATCGTTAGGTTCATCCCGAGCTTCTCGATGCGCACGCGCGCCGGATCGCACTGCTGCTCGGCCTGCAGGTGATAGCGGCCATCGACGAACAGCACGAACGGCGGCACGCCGAGCACCTGCGCGGTCTCCGCGCTCAGGAAGATCCCGCAGCCGGCCGAGCCGTCGAAGCCCGACAGCGCGTAGCGCGGGTTATTGCTGCGCGGCAGGTACTCGGTGACGTATTCGTCCTGCGACGTGACCACCACCGCGTCGAGCCGCGCGGCGTCGAGCAGGCGCGACAGGCCGGCCTGCGTGTCGGCGACGGACGCGTCGTACGGGGGAAGGCCGGAGAAGCTGTATTTCAGTCGATCGATCATCGGATGCCCACGTTATCCATTGTTGTCGGCGGCCGGCGGCGTGACGCGGCGGGGCGCATGCCTGAAGCAGGCGTGTCGCGACACGGCGCCGATGGTCGGGCGACGCGCGGCACTGCACGTCGCCGGGCCGCTGTGCAGTGCCAGCGGCAGGTCCGCGGAAATTTTTGTCTCACTTAACTTTGTTTGATGCGCGCGACAGAATCTAGAGCACGCTGAAATTGAGGTCAAGCCAAAATTTTCGTAGGACTAAAATCGGCGGCACGGTTCCGCACGCAGGCGCAACGTGGCCTCGCCCGGCGACACCGCGCGGTACAATGCGCCGGCATCGTCGTCCCGACGGCCGTGCTTCGTGCGATGCGCGGAAAGCAACGCCCCGGCGACTGCACCGCCCCTCCGGCAACGCACGTCCCCCTGTTTGGGAAAAATCATTCGTGGGGCTGGCCACCAGAAGGGCCGAGCACGGCGTCATGCTCCTCGCGAATACGTCGAGTATTCGCTTCGTCGCATTCCTTGCGCTCGGTCCTTCTGGTGGCCAGCGCAAGCCCGTTATTAGCGGGAACAGGCCCTTGCCTCCCGACTCGTTGCCACGAAAGAGATTCATGGATTCAGACCTCATGCGTATCGGCCAGCGCATTCGCCGCCTGCGCCGGGAAGCGAAGAAGACGCTGCTGGAAGTCGCGACCGAAGCGAAGCTGTCGGTCGGGTTCCTGTCGCAGGTCGAGCGCCATCTCACGGGTATCTCGCTGTCGTCGCTCGTCAATGTCGCGAAGGCGCTGGGCGTGCCGCTCGGCGCGCTGATCGACCAGCCGCGCCAGGCGCAGCCCGATTCGCACGAAGGCAGCCGCAAGCCGTACGCGGTCGACAGCGCGTCGCAGTGGTACGAACGGCTGTCCACCACGTTCGACGGCAGCCAGATCAACGCGGTCAAGGTGCAGATGATGGAAGGCTACCGCTCGGAATGGGTGTCGCACGGCGGCGACGAATTCGTCTACGTGCTGACCGGCCGCATCTGCTACACGGTCGGCAAGAAGGATTACCCGCTGGCGCCCGGCGACTCGCTGCACTTCGACGCGCGCAAGCGGCATCGCGTCGCCAACGTGGGCGACGGGCCCGCCGAACTGATCGTGGTCGGCACGCTGCCGCTGTTCGACGACAGTTGCGCCGAATTCGTGTCCGCGACGATGGAAATCAGGCAGCCCGAGCCCGGCGTGCGCATTGCGCCGGGCGAGCCGCGCGCGAGCCGCCGCGAACCGGCGCCGAAACGCGGCCGCGACGCCGATCCGGCACGGCCGGCCGGCGCGGCGGAAAAGAAGGCCACGGCCAAGCCGCGCGCATCCGCCGGCAAACGTCCGGCGGCCGCGACCCCGGTGCGCAAGGCAGCCGCGCGCAAGAAGCCGTAACGGCTGGCGGGCGCGCGCCGCCCGCCCCTTTCATACCTGCCCCGCCCTATTCGCCGATCGCGAGCGCCTGCGCGACGGCCTGGATCCGCGCGCGATGCACGGCCTCCTTGATCTTCTCCGCTTCGCTGCCGATGCCGCGCGCGATCGCGCCGGCATCGACGCTGCGCGCGGCCGCGAGCGCCACGCGCAGCCGCTCGGCCTGCGGATACGGCTGCGCGTCGAGCCCGAGCCGCCCGCGCGCATCCGATTCGCACGCCTGCAGCATCTCGGCGAAACGCGCCGGCTTGCGCAGCGCGTCGCTGCGCTCGAACAGCCGCACCAGCGCGGCCGCGCCCATCTCCATCACGCGATGCAGGTTGCCGTGCTCGCGTGCGACCACGAGCGCGAGATCGCGGCAATCGTTCGGCACGCGCAGCCGCTCGCACAACGGCTTGAGCAGGTCGACGCTGCGGCCCTCGTGGCCGACGTAGCGCGGCAGCACGTCCGCCGGCGTCGTCGCCTTGCCGAGATCGTGCGTGAGCGCCGCGAAGCGCACCGGCAGCGAATAGCCCTGCTTCGCCGCGTAGTCGACGACCATCATCACGTGCACGCCCTTATCGACTTCCGGATGGTAGTCGGCGCGCTGCGGCACGCCCCACAGCGCATCGACCTCGGGCAGGACGCGCGCGAGCGCGCCGCAGTCGCGCAGCACCGCGAACATCCGCGACGGCTTCGCCTCCATCAGCCCGCGCGCGATTTCCTGCCACACGCGCTCGGGCACCAGCGCGTCGACCTCGCCCGCGTCGACCATCCGCCGCATCAGCGCGAGCGTTTCGTCGGCGACCGTGAAATCCGCGAACCGCGCGGCGAAGCGCGCAACGCGCAGGATCCGCACCGGATCCTCGACGAACGCGTCGCTCACGTGCCGGAACACGCGCGCACGCAGGTCGGCCTGCCCGTCGAACGGGTCGATCACGGGCCCGACCAGCGCGCCCTCCGGGCTCACCTCGCGCGCCATCGCGTTGATCGTCAGGTCGCGCCGCGCGAGATCCTCGTCGAGCGTCACGTCCGGCGCGTAATGGAACTGGAAGCCGTGATAGCCGGCCGCCGTCTTGCGCTCGGTGCGCGCCAGCGCGTATTCCTCCTGCGTGTGCGGATGCAGGAACACCGGAAAATCCTTGCCGACCGGCCGGAAGCCCTGCGCGGCCATCTGCTCGGGCGTCGCGCCCACCACCACATAGTCGCGGTCCTGCACGGGCACGCCGAGCAATTCGTCGCGAATCGCCCCGCCTACTGCGTAGATGTTCATGGCTGCGGCTCGTATTCGGCGATCACATTGGTCTCGCGGCGCGCGGCGTCGATCCACCGCTGCACCGCCGGCAGCGCCGTCACGCGCGCCGCGTAGCCGGCCGCGTCCGGCGACAGGCCCGGCTCGTACGTGTTGAAGCGCATCACGACGGGCGCGTACATCGCATCGGCGATCCCGAACTCGCCGAACAGGAACGGCCCGCCCGACGCCTCGAGGCACGCGCTCCACAGCGCGTCGATGCGCGCGACATCGGCGAGCGCGTCGGGCGTCGCGCCGCGCCCCGGCATCGACGCGCGCACGTTCATGCCCATCTGCGTGCGCAGCGCCGCGAAACCCGAATGCATCTCGGCCGCGATGCAGCGCGCATGCGCGCGTTCGAGCGGATCGGCCGGCCACATCGGAAACTGCGGATAGCGCTCGGCGAGCGTCTCGGCGATCGCGAGCGAATCCCAGATCGCGACGCCGTGGTCGTCGATCAGGCACGGCACCTTGCCGGACGGCGAATACTCGAGGATGCGCGCGGCCGTGTCGTCGCGGCGCAGCTCGACCGCGATCTCGTCGAACGGGATGCCGAAATGCACGAGCAGCAGCCACGGACGCATCGACCACGACGAGTAGTTCTTGTCTCCAATGACGAGTTTCATGACGGTGTTCCGGAAAACGCGAAGGTGGAAAGGAAGAGGCCGAACGACCGCATCCCGGCCGCGCCTAGCGGCGCGAACGGAACCAGTCGAACCGCGACCGCGCCGCGGCCTTGCCGAGATACGCGGGCGCAATGCTTTCGAGACTCGCGGGCGAGATTCCGAGTTCCGGCGCGAGCGGCCCCGACAGCACGTTCGGCACCGACATCGACGCGAGATTGTCGCGCGTGAGTACCGGTTCGCCGGGCAGGCATTCGAACACGCTTGCCTGCAGCCGCGCAAGCGCGTCGGACAGCCGCACGATGCGTGCCTGCCTGCCGACCAGCGTGCCGCAATAGCGCACCAGTTGCTCGAGCGTATAGACGGTCGGGCCGCCGAGTTCGTAGGTCTTGCCGTGCGCGGCCGCGAGATCGAGCGTGTTGACGAACGCGCGCACGACATCGCCGACGAACACCGGCTGGAAGCGCGCGTCGGGCATCGCGAGCGGCAGCACGGGCACCGTGCGCTGCAGGTTCGCGAACGTATTGAGGAATGAGTCGCCGGGGCCGAACACGACCGACGGGCGGAAGATCGTCAGCTCGAGCGAATCGGTCGCCGCGATCGCATGCAGCGCCGCTTCGCCGTCGCCCTTCGAGCGCTGGTACATGCTCGCGCCGTGCGAATCGGCGCCGAGCGCGCTCATGTGCAGCAGGCGCCGCACGCCGACCTCGGTGCACGCGCTCGCGAGCGCGGCCGGCAGCGCGACGTGCGCGCGCTCGAAGCCGGGCCCGTACGGCGTGCCGCGGCCGCCGTGCAGCACGCCGACCAGATTGATCGCCGCGTGCGCGCCGGCGACGCAGCGCGCGAGCGTGCGCGTGTCGAGCGCTTCGAGCTCGACGATCTCGACCGGCAGCATCTGCAGATGGCGCGCGTGGTCGCGCCGCCGCGTGCCGATCCGTACCTGCTTGCCGGCGTCGATCAGCGCATTGACGAGCCGGCTGCCGATGAAGCCGGTGCCGCCCAGCAGCACAACGGTCTGGCGATCCATGTTCGACACTCCTGGGCCTGTTCACGCTAATAACGGACTTGCGCTGGCCGCCAGAAGGGTCGAGCGCAAGGACTGCGACGAAGCGAATACTCGACGTATCCGCAAGGAGCATGACGCAGCGATCGGCCCTTCTGGCGGCCAGCCCCATTTATGACTTTTTCCCGGTCAGGGGAACGAGCCTTGCCGGCCGCATTGCGGCGTCGCGCGTCGCTTGTCCGGCTCGGCCAAACGGCGCTCCTTGCTTCTTGCACCGCGGCCGGCAACGCACGTTCGCAAGTCCGTTATTAGCGTGAACAGGCCCTTAAGAACACTGCCGCGTCTCGCGCGGCAGTGTGAAGATTGCGGATCAGGGCGAGATCATGCCTAGACGTTTCTTCAACGACTGCGGCTTGCCCTCGAAGAGCGCCGCGTAGTAGACGGTGTTCGACAGCACGTTCTTCACGTAGTCGCGCGTCTCGTTGAACGGAATCGTCTCTGCGAAGATCGCGCCTTCGACCGGCTGCGTCAACACCTGGCGCCACTGGCGCGGCCGGCCCGGGCCCGCGTTGTAGCCGGCGGTGGCCAGCACCGGCGAGCTGTCGAAGTTGTTGTAGATGTCCGCCAGATACCAGGTGCCGAGCTGGATGTTGGTATCGATGTCGTGCATCTGCGCGCGCGTGATCGTGCCCATGCCGAGCTTCTTCGCGACGAGCTGGGCGGTGGCCGGCATCAGCTGCATCAGCCCGCCCGCGCCCACCGACGAGCGCGCGCTCGTGATGAAGCGCGACTCCTGGCGGATCAGCCCGTACGCCCATTCGATGTCGAGGCCCGTCGACTGCGCATAGCGCTCGACGATGTTGCGGTACGGCGACGGGTAGCGCAGCGTGAAGTCGTGCTCGGCCTTCGTGCGGTCGGCCGTGTTGACCGTGCGGTCGAGCAGCTCGACGCGCTTGCCGTACTCGGCGGCCGCGAGCAATTGGCGATCGGTCATCCCGCGCAGCGGCCAGTTCCATTCGCGGTTGCCTTCGAGGCGCAGGTTCAGCGCGTAGAAGCGCTGCGCGAGCGCGAAGCCAGGAATCTTGCCCATCGCGTCGATCTCGGCGTCGCTCACCTTCGTGCGCGGCGGGACCGTCGTGCGCTGGCCGAGCTCTTCGCCGGCGAGCTGCCCGTAGAAGTTGAACTGGCCCGCGACCTGCTCGAATTCCTGGTTCGCCTGCAACGTGTCGCCGCTCTGCTTGAGCGCGCGCGCATGCCAGTAGATCCACGCCGGATCGCTGCGCAGCGACGGCGGCATCTGCTCGATCGACCAGCGCACCATCGGCCAGTTGCCGGCGAGCAGCGCGGCGCGCGTGCGCCATTCGTAGCCCGGGTTCGACAGCGGTGCATTCGCGGATTTCGCGTACCAGACCGACGCGAGCGGCGAGCGCTTGATCGCGCCCTGGTAACCGATCGCGCCCCATGCGATCGCCTGTTCCTGTTTCGTGAGCGAGCCGGCGACCGACGTCAGCATCCCGGCGGCCGCGTCCGGATCGTTGCGCGCCATGCGGCCGAGCGCGATCAGCGCGAGCTGGTGCGACGTCGCGTCGGGGCCGACGCCGCGCGCGAGGTACAGCGGCGGCGCGCTCGTCGCCTGGTCGAAGGCGACCGGGCGCGGGCCGAGCGCGTCGACGATCTTGCCGCCGAGCGTCGTGTAGTTCTGCTCGTACGCGAGGCGCGCCTGCTGCCACACGTCGTCGCTCGTGAACTGCTGGTTGACCGTGAGCGCGGTGATCAGGTCGACGCACGCGTCGCCGTAATTCTTCGGCTCGACGAGCAGCGCGCGCGCCGCATCGGCGACGTTCTCGCCGCGCGCCGCGCGCGATTCGAGCGCGTAGCACCTGACCTGCGTGTCGTCGTCGAGCACGAAGCGCTTGTATTGATCGTCGAAGCTGCGCCAGTCGTGGCGCGCACCGAGCACGAGCAGGTAGTCGTTGCGCAGGCGGTCGGCGATCGCCTGGCCGTCGTAGCGCTGCAGGAACGACTGCACGGGCGCGTCCGGCGCGTCGACGCGCGCGCGGCCGGTCGAATCGAACAGCTGCGGCTTGATCTGGAAATACTCGACGTAGGACGGGACCGGATAGTTCGGGATCATCGACGCAAGCTGTGCGGCTTTCGCGGCATCGTTGCGGCGTGCGGCTTCGCGAAGCTGCACGAAGATCTGGTCATCCCCGGCGACCGTGTCGTCGCCCGGTGCGGCGCACGCGGCCGTGCCCGCGACGAGCGCGGCCGCCGAAAGCGTCAGCGCGACCGCGCGATATACTCGGAAAAGGCTGTTCGACATCGTTTTGAATGGAGCACGAATTGAGCGAAAGCATAGCACGCCACCCTGTGCCGAACCCGAAGGTTGCACTGCGCAAAACGCTGTCCGGCGCGCGTCGCGACGCCGCATCGCAGCCCGCCGCGAACGCCGCGCTCGACGCGCGGCTGCGCACGCTGCTCGACCGGCTCGCGCCGCGCACGGTCGGGTTCTACTGGCCGCTGCCGGGCGAATTCGATGCGCGCGACGCGGTGCTCGCGTGGTGTGCGGCAGGCGCCGGCCGGCGCGCCGCGCTGCCCGTGATCGGCGAGCGGCACACGCCGCTCGCGTTCCATGCGTGGGACGCGCGCACGCCGATGCGCGAAGGCCATCACCGGATTCCGGAACCGGCGGCGGGAATCGTCGTCGTGCCCGACCTGCTGCTGATTCCCTGCGTGGGATTCGATCCGCAGCGCTACCGGCTCGGCTACGGCGGCGGCTACTACGATCGCACGCTCGCCGCGTGGCCGGGCGACACGCTGCCGGTGACGGTCGGCATCGCGTATGAAGCGTGCCGCGTCGACGCGCTGCCGGCCGAAGCGCACGATCTCTCGCTGCGCTGGATCGTGACCGACGGCGCGCTCTACCCGGCCGCCGGATGACGCGGCGCGCGGCGCCACGGCCGTCGCCGCACGCCCGTCAGCGCAACGCCGCGCGCAACACTTTCCGCAATCGTTTACAGCGACGCCGCCGCGCGTGCGGCCGTGTCGTACAGGCCCGATGCGTGGCGCAGCAACTGCGCCGCGTCGCCGATCTGCTCGTTGGTGAGCCCGCTGTCCTTCAGCGTCTCGATCAGGCAGTGCTCGCGCACCTCGCGATACTTCAGGCACAGGTCGCGGCCCGCGTCGGTCGCGAAGAAGAACACTTCCTTGCCGTTTTTCTCGCTCTTCACGTAACCGCGGGCGATCAGTTTTTTCAGCGCATAGGTCGCGACGTGCGTATCCTCGATATTGAGCACGAAGCAGATGTCGGCGAGCTTCTTCTTGCGTTCGCGATGGCTCACATGATGCAGCAGCGACACCTCGACCGCCGTCATGTCCTTCGCGCCGGCCGCCGACATGCAGCGCACCATCCAGCGGTTGAACGCGTTGCCGGCCATGATGAGCCCGTATTCGAGCTCCGACAGCTCCACGCTCGAATCGGAAACGAGGTGTTCGGATGACACGATCTTGGTCGGAGAACGCTTCATGGAAAGGCGGCGCAAGCAGGATGTCAGGGTGTGCCGAGTGTACGTCAGAAGCCCCGGTATACGGGCTAGGCGAAAACGCTTATTGGTAAGTTATCGATATCTTGTTGACAATGTGCGCTAACATTGCCGTCCGAACCGTGCCAGTCCGATGACGCAACCCCGCTTTTATCCGCTCGGCGATGCCGCCCTCGTCTGCGAGGTGCCGCCGCCCGCCACGCTCGATTGCCAGCGCCGCGTCTGGGCCGTTGCCGAGGCCGCGCGCGCGTGGCCCGACGTGATCGACGTCGTGCCGGGCATGAACAACCTGACCGTCGTGTTCGACCCGCTCGCCGCGACGGCCGAGTCGCTCACGCCGGCGCTGCGCGACGCGTGGGAGACGGCCGACGTCGAGCACGCGGACGGCCGCGACGTCGAGATCCCGGTCGAGTACGGCGGTGCCGCCGGCCCCGATCTGGCGGCCGTCGCCGCGCACACGGGCCTGTCGGCCGACGAGGTCGTCGCGCGCCACGCGGCCGGCGAATACGTCGTGTTCTTCATCGGCTTCCAGCCGGGTTTCGCGTATCTCGGCGGCCTCGACGCATCGCTGCACACGCCGCGCCGCGCGGCACCGCGCCTCGAGGTGCCGGCCGGCTCGGTCGGCATCGGCGGCGCACAGACGGGCATCTACCCGGCCACGTCGCCCGGCGGCTGGCAGTTGATCGGCCGCACGTCGCACGTGCTGTTCGATCCGGCGCGGCCGCAGCCGACGCTACTGCTGCCCGGCGACCGCGTGCGCTTCACCATTGCAGGAGTCGACGCACGATGACCCAGAGCAACGCACCGGGCACCATCGAGGTGGTGCGGGCCGGCCCGCTGTCGACCGTGCAGGATCTCGGGCGCCGCGGCGCGCGCCATCTCGGCGTCGCGCAGGGCGGCGCGCTCGACGGCCTCGCGCTCGAGGTCGGCAACCGGCTCGTCGGCAACCGCTCCGACGCGGCCGCCGTCGAGATCACGATCGGCCCGACCGCATTCCGCTTCACGCGCGCCACCCGCATCGCGATCACCGGCACCGAGTTCGGCGCGACGCTCGACGGCCGGCGCGTGCATTCGTGGTGGAGCCTGCCGGTCGAAGCCGGGCAGATGCTCGTGCTGCCGGCCGCGAAACGCGGGATGCGCGGCTACCTGTGCATCGCGGGCGGCATCGACGTGCTGCCGATGCTCGGCTCGCGCAGCACCGATCTCGCGTCGCGCTTCGGCGGCCTCGGCGGCCGCACGCTGCGCGACGGCGATCGGCTCCCGGTCGGCGTGCCGCCGGCCGGCGCGGGCTGCCTCGCGG